>NZ_VMLP01000024.1:0-70202 GCF_013276755.1 Streptococcus sp. 5004
TACTCAATGAAAATCAAAGAGCAAACTAGGAAGCTAGCCGCAGGCTGTACTTAAGTACGGCAAGGCGACGCTGACGTAGTTTGAATTTGATTTTCGAAGAGTATTATTCATCTTCGTCATCATCGAAGCCCGCTAACAGGTCGTTAACTTTCACAATACTTTCTGCAGCACGGCTCTTATAGTCCGCATCTGCGCCTGTAAGGCTCGCATTGATAAATTCAATGACCATTGGAAGATTCATCCCTGCGTAGAGTTCGATATCACGACCTTCCATAATCAAACGGCTTACCACGTTACATGGTGTTCCACCGAGAAGATCCGCAAAGACTAGGAAATCATCCAAACCTTCAATAGCAGCTTCAAATTTTGCAGTAAAGTCTTCTGGGCCATCTTCTGGAAGAAGAGCTACTGTGTAAATGTTGTCTTGTGGGCCCATAATCATTTCTGTGCTACCTTTAAGTTCTTCACAGAAACGACCATGGCTCACCAAAATTAATGATTGCGTCATAAATTATGCGCCCATTCCAAGTACAAATTTACCAAAGGCAGAAAGAGCCAAAGCAAGTACGATAATAATACCGATAGCTTTAGTAGAGTTCATACCTTTCTTACCAAGCAACCAGAAGATAAAGGCAGTAAAGATTGCTGGAAGCAAGCGTGGGAAGATTGAGTTCAAGATGTCTTGGAAGTCAATCAATTTTTCACCGATTGGCAATTTGTAAGAAATGTCAAAGTTGATCAGTGTTGCTACAAGAGCACCCATCATGAAGACACCAAGTACAGATGCAGCGTCAATCAAAG
Source organism: Streptococcus sp. 5004 (assembly GCF_013276755.1). GTDB lineage: Bacteria > Bacillota > Bacilli > Lactobacillales > Streptococcaceae > Streptococcus. Next base: position 802 of record NZ_VMLP01000024.1, read on the forward strand.
CTGTCAAGGTACTTTGCATGTTGTTGATAAGGCTAACCCCTTCTTTGTAGGCAAATTCCAACTGTTTCCAACGGAAGATGTCATACGCTACTGCAACTGCAATCCAAAGGAAGATCCCCCAAGGTTGGCCAGCGATAGCCATAGTTGCTGCGACTGACCCCATGATAGCAGGTACAAGTGAACCAAAGATTGTATCCCCAAGAGGAGCGAATGGTCCCATCAAACCTGTCTTGATACCGTTAACGGCGTCTTTTGAACCTACACCATCTTTTTCTTCCATGGCAAGGTCAAAACCAGCGATAATGGTATGGAAGAATGGTGAAGTATTGAAGAATTGAGTATGAACTTTCATCATTTCTTTCAATTCAGGAGTGCCATCCCCATACATTTTACGCAACTGAGGCAAGATCATGTAAAGGTAACCAGATGCTTGCATACGTTCGTAGTTCCAACCTAATTGGAAAGTAAACAAGCTACGTTTGTTGATTTGATTAAAATCTTCTTTTGTTAGTTTGTAATTAGAATTCGTCATCTTCGATTTCCCCACTTTCTGATGGTGTAGAAGGTGCTGCTACAGCTACTTTTTGGCTATTTTTGAAGTGAAGCACTGCAAGGAAAATACCTACGATAGAGATACCAATCATAGACAATCCTTTGAAGTTGTTCACGAAACCAATTTTTTCAGCAACTTCAGCAGGAAGAGTGCCTACGATACCAGCAACAGCGCCACCAAGACCTGTTACATATGAGTAAAGAACAGTCAACATAGCTGTCAAACCAAATCCCATAGCAAGGTAGTGAAGGTTACGTTTAACTGGAAGGTAACGAAGCAAGATTGCAAATCCAAGACCTGGAAGCATACGTCCTGCGAGTGTCAAACCATCTGCAACCCATTGGTATTTTGTAACGAAGTCTACTACGTGTTGTACAAATTCACCACCAAAAGCAAGGGCAAAGAAGACTGGAAGGGCACGAGATAAAGCCCAAGGAATCGCACCAAGTAGGTAGTTGCGTTCAATACCTTTATAGTCAAAGCGTTCGATGGCAGCATCCACACGGTGAGCGAAGAAAGTAGTTGTCATACGTCCAAGAACGTCGAAGTAAGTCAAGAGAGATGCTACTGGTACAGCGATTGTAGTAATTGCAAGCGGTGCATCAATTCCTTGTGAAACAGAGAAGGCTGTCGCAAGAACCGCACCAGAAGTTGCGTCGATACGAGAAGCACCACCGAAGGTACCAACCCCAAGAACGAACAGTTGCAAGTTACCACCGATAAGCAAACCAGTAGTCACATCTCCCATGATTAAACCAGTAATGAAACCAGCAAATACAGGGGAACCTGCAGATGAAACGATCGTCAACTCATCACAGATTTGATAAGCTGAGTACAAAGTGAGAAGTAAAATTTGCCACCATTGTATCATAACAATGACCTCCTAAAAAATTTTTTCCTATTTTAATAAGCTCAAAAAGTCTGAAACTGGATCATTTGGAACCATTTGAGCAGTAAGTTTAACACCTTTTTCTGCCAGTTTGTGGAAGTCTTCCACATCCTTGTCCACTACGTTGATAGAACGTGTGATTGCGCGAGTTTCTGGTGTTTGAGACATATTCCCAACATTGAGGGTTTCAAGTGGTACACCTGCTTCGACCAAACCAAGGAAACGGTCTGGTTTACGAGCAACGATAAAGAGACGTTGGCTATCGTATTTACCAGCAAGAATATTGGCTGCAGCTTTCTCAATTGGCAAGATACTGAGTTTCACACCTGGTGGTGTCGCAAGTTTCAAACCACTCTTTTCAACGTCGTTGTTGACAACTTCGTCGTCTACAACCATAATGCGTGAAACATTTAGTTTTCCAGCCCAAAGATTGGCTACTTGTCCGTGGATCAAACGTCCATCGATACGGCATCCTACAATTGTCATAAGTTTTCCCCCTTTATGTGTTTTAGTGTAGGTTTACGAGTTAAATGAATCTCTTCTTTATATTGGCCCTCTGTTTCAAAGATGATGATGCGGTTGGCACCTTCCTTGAGATAGCTATGAGGGATATAAAGCGAGAGGGTTGGGCCGACGTTCCAAAAACGTCCTAGATTCTGCCCGTTTACAAAGGCAACTCCCTTACCAAACTCAGATAAGTCTAGGTAAGTATCTTTTGGCTCTTGAACTGTAAAGTCATAAGCGTAAAAGGCTGGTTGTCCTTGAGTCCATCCTTTTGAAAAATCAATTTTCTCAGGATTATCTAGTGGGAGTGGATAGTGTTTCCAGTTTAGTAAGAAGTGCAAATCCTTACAAACCCCTGTCCGAATTCCCTTACGTTGCGTATCTGCTAAGAACTTGTGTCCATAGTTGACACGCCCCATATTTTCTATCAATATGTCAATCCTAGATAACGCTTTCTTTTCACCTTGATAGAAAATATCTTCCCCAATCTCTGTCTGATATTGGGTTTTAACCCACTGACCATCGACATACAGCTGGGCCCTATCTCGACCATCAATGATACGAAGTCTTTCTTCTTCTGCATCCCAGTTTGTTTCTGTTCGATAGAGTAGGTAGCCATAGCTTTGTCCCAACTCCTCCATCTTTTTAGGATAGAGACTTTCTATCGGACTTGACAAGCTATCTAAGGTTTCAAACAAGGAAACTTTTTCAACTAGTGGAATAGCATCCAACTCCATACTCTCCTTGTAGAGTGGTTCCAACTGCGGATACTCTGGAAAATGTGTTGCCATCATCTTCTTGACCGCCAGATATTTGGCAGTTGGATTTCCTTCTTCATCCAGAAGGGCATCGTAATCATAAGACGTAACTTGTGGCAGGTCCAAAGTCCCTCGAGCCGAGCAACCATTCATGAAGCCAAAGTTTGTACCACCGTGGAACATGTAAAGATTGATAGAGCCTTGTTCCAAAACTTCTCGAACTGCATCTGCCAATTCTTTTGGATCCCGTGTGATAATCGGTTCTTTCCAGCGATTGAACCAACCATCCCAAAATTCCATACACATGAGTGGCCATTTCTTACCATGCTCATCAAAGAATTCCTGCATCTGTGAAAAGTTGTAAGGTGCCTTAGAACCAAAGTTTCCTGTTACAAAGAGGTCATCTTCGATTAAGGTTCCAGCTTTCAAAGTAGCTCGCCATGGACCATCTGATGTAAAGAGGGGACAGGTTACGCCACGCTCTTCCATCAGCTGTCGAATGACTCTCAGGTAAGCCTTATCTTCTCCGTAAGAACCATACTCATTTTCAACCTGCATCATGAGGATATTGCCACCATTGTCCAACAGATGTGGAACCAATCGTGGAAAGAGCTGGTCATAATAGCGACCGACAGCCTCAATATAGGCTGGATCTGATGAACGAATCCTCATATCCTTGGTCAAGAGCCAAGCTGGTAAGCCACCGAATTCCCACTCCGCACAGATGAAAGGTGACGGACGAACGATCGCATAGAGACCCAAATCTTGTGCTGTCTGAAGAAACCGCTCCAAATCCAGAGCCCCTTCAAAATGAAACTCACCCTCACGAGGCTCGTGTAAATTCCAAGCAACATAAGTCTCTACTGTATTAAAACCAAGAGCCTTCAAGTTATAGAGCGAATGATACCAATCTTCTGGAGGAACCCTAAAATAATGAATGGCGCCAGATAAAATCTTAAATGATTTTCCATCGAGATAGAAATCATCTCGTATCTCAAATCGTGTCATAAAACTACCTTCTGACCGCGAAAGTTTACGCTTTCATTTGTTGTTATAGTAATTATAAACCAATCTGTTTGAATTGTCAATAGAAATTGTAGGAATATTTACTGCAATTTTACTATTATACACACGTTCAATTAGTTTCAAACATTTTCAGACCCACTTCAAACGCTCTTTAAATTCGGAATAGAGAACCTAAAATAATTTTGTATAAAATACATTTATAAAATATGAGCAATGCTTATGTACCTTAATTTTTCAAACTATTTTTCTAATTTTTTATTCAAAAGACTACTATTTTTTTCGCTTTTATGGTAAAATTTTCTGTGGAGAAGGAAAATAGAGGTAAAAATATGGCAATTCCCAAATATCAATACATAAAAGACGAATTAAAAAATAAAATCATCTCTGGGCAGTTTAGCAGTGGAGATAAATTTTACACTGAAGCAGAACTCATTTCAATGTACGATGTCAGTTCTATCACAGTTGTCCGCGCCTTAAACGACCTTGCTAAAGATGGCTATATTGTCCGCCAACAAGGAAAAGGAACCTTCGTTTCACGTGCACGCAAACACAAGCTTGTAGAGTTTTCAGATATTGAACTCTTTAATGCTAAAGATGATAAGGTAACTGTTCTTTCAATTGAACGCGGAAATAAACTCGTTTACTTGGAAAAATTGGGTCTACGCGGCGATCAATTCTACTACAAGATTGAACGTGTCCGCGAATCAAACGGTGTCGTTTATATCTACCACACATCCTACATCCCAGAACAATATATCAACGCAAATTATCCAAACCTTGAATACTATAGTTCTATCTATAACCGTTTCAAGTTAGACTACCACATTCACATGAATGATGAACACTTTGAAGAAATCAATGAAATAGTCTTTCCAACTCCAGAACATGTGGCTTCAGTCCTCGGAGTCGATGAACAATTCCCTACTGTCCTACAAACTAAAATCACCAAACTCGAATCAACTGGTCAAGTTTTAGGATACAGTGAAACTTACAAACGATCTGATTATTACAAGATTAAATTCATCTCATGTGACCGTGATCACTAAGAAGAAAGCCTGAGCCTAATCGCTTGGGCTTTTTCTATGATTATTATATGACATAGTAGATTGAAATAGAATATAGACAAATCGATTAGGAAATTTAAATCAATTTCTAGTAATATTTTAGAAGTCACAGTATACTATTCTATATTCAACATATTATAAATATTGGTTATTTTTTTCAAAAGCACTTTAATAAAAAAGAAAAATCGAAGTTCTGCTACTCCAGTAAATAGAGTAATAGAACTTCGATTTTATTTTAATTATCCTAAACCAAGACGTTCAAAGATATCATCCACTCGTTTAGTGTAGTAAAGAGGGTTGAAAATCTCGTCGATTTCTTCTTGTGTGAGGCGTGATGTCACCTCTGGATCTGCTTCTAGCAGTGGTTTGAAGTCTACTTGGTTGTCCCAAGAGTAGGCTGTTTTTGGTTGTACCAAGTCATAGGCTTGCTCACGGGTCATTCCTTTTTCAATCAAGGTCAACATAGCACGCTGGCTAAAGATAAGACCAAACGTAGAGTTCATGTTGCGAATCATGTTTTCTGGGAAGACCGTCAAGTTCTTGACAATATTTCCAAAACGGTTAAGCATGTAATCAATCAAAATGGTCGTATCTGGTGTGATGATACGCTCAGCTGATGAGTGAGAGATGTCACGTTCGTGCCAGAGAGCCACGTTTTCATAGGCTGTAATCATGTGACCACGGATAACACGCGCAAGACCAGTCATATTTTCAGAACCGATTGGGTTGCGTTTGTGAGGCATAGCAGATGAACCTTTTTGACCTTTAGCAAAGAATTCTTCTACTTCGCGTTGTTCAGATTTTTGCAAACCACGAATCTCAGTCGCCATACGTTCGATTGAAGTCGCGATGCTGGCAAGAACCGCAAAGTACTCAGCGTGAAGATCACGAGGAAGGACCTGTGTAGAGATTTCTTGGGCACGGATGCCCAATTTGTCGCAGACATATTGCTCCACAAATGGTGGGATGTTGGCAAAGTTACCAACCGCACCAGAAATCTTACCAGCTTCCACACCAGCAGCCGCATGCTCGAAACGCTCGATATTGCGCTTCATTTCGCTATACCAAGTCGCCAATTTCAGACCAAAGGTTGTAGGCTCAGCGTGCACACCGTGGGTACGCCCCATCATGATGGTGAACTTGTGCTCCTTAGCCTTATCAGCGATGATGTTGGTGAAATTTTCAAGGTCACGACGGATGATGTCGTTGGCCTGCTTGTAAAGGTAACCGTAGGCCGTATCTACCACATCGGTAGAAGTCAAACCATAGTGGACCCACTTGCGCTCTTCGCCAAGCGTTTCAGAAACCGCACGTGTGAAAGCCACTACATCGTGGCGAGTTTCCTGCTCAATCTCCAAAATACGGTCGATGTCAAAGTCCGCTTTCTCGCGAATCAGAGCCACATCTTCCTTAGGGATTTCCCCCAACTCAGCCCATGCCTCGTCGGCCAAGATTTCCACCTCAAGCCAAGCACGGTATTTATTTTCTTCACTCCAAATATTCGCCATCTCAGGGCGAGAGTAACGGTTGATCATGTTGTTTCTCCTTTTTATCATCTATTTTCTTCTTTTATCGAAATCGCAACTTCAAATAAAAAATTATTGGCCAAAGTAATCAAAGATCTCACCAACTATTAAAAAGGTATTCTAATATGTAAGGCTACTCTCCTTGCTTAGACATATTTTCATAGGATAAACCTTTTACAATAAAATTCTTTTGGTCAAGCATTTCTTCAATTATACACTCATACGCTTCCTTATCTACGGTATGTTGTTCAAAATATCGATTTAGTGCTTCCTTAGCAGAGTTCTTATCAAAAAGCACAGGTTCCCCATCTTTGGTAAACGCCACTTTAATAGTATCACTATATTTTGTATCAAAGAAATCTTTATAGTGTACGACCAATTTTATTTTTTTAATTTCATCTTTAGATATATTTTTTATCTCCACATAAAAGACACTATCATCATCTTTTTTTATAATTTTCATTCTCTTCGATTTACTAGGTCCCTTTTCATCGATTCTTATGTCTTCAATAAAAGCATGCCCCAATCCTATATTTTCTACATATAAGGGAAAAATAAGAGATTTATCTGGATTTTGCGAAAATTCTATTTTATAGTCTAAAATATCTGTTCTTTTAGATTGATCAATCTTTCTATACAGATAAATTCCAATTGAAATAAAATATCTTAAATAGGGCTTATGACTATTTATTAAATCCGCTTTATGTTTTTTATTTTCTACGCTGATAGTCCAATAAATACCGTATATAGTTACAATAGCCCCAATTATAGCACTAATCAAACTTGACCAAAATTCATTATTTAATCTATAGGTTTTCAAAATACAATCTTTGGTATCAATATGGAATAAACCTAATAACACCAATATTAGGATTAAGATTATAATCCAAAAAATTTTTTTACTCATTTTCACCCATAATCTCATCAATCAACCTTCTTCGTTCTTCCTGAAATATATACTTTTGATATAAACTACTTTCTTTCAGTTTTCGATAGAAAGCTATTTGATTAATCTCTACACCACTTTTTTTTAATGTCTTTATTAAGTCATCAAAAGAATCTGCCTTATCTATCATTTTCAATAAATTAGGATTTACAATAAATACTTCTTTGCCAGAACGACTTTTTTCTATCAATCCTAAAATATTATGCGGAAAAATACAATCTAAAAATATTACCTCATTATACTTATCTTTAAAGCCTTTCATTCCAATTTCATTACAAAATTGTTTAATCTTTTTTGTTTCAAGATACATACATTCTGGTGAGTTATTCGTAAAAGCAACTATTGTATATGAAACATCATCTTTTTCAGAAAATATTTTCTGTGCAATATCTTTATTTCTAGATGTTGATACACAAGGAATTTTCGATTGAAAAGGAGCTTTATCTTGTACAATATGTAAAATACTTAGTACTTTTAAATACATATCATAATAAGAATAATTGTATGTATCTTTATAATTTTTTATCTTCTCAATTATAGCATTAATATCACCAGATATACCATAAGTTGCAAAATTTTCAAAATTTTCTTTTAAATGTTTTAATACCAGCTTAAAATTCTCGTATTCCTTTTCATTCCACTCTTCCAGAGTATTATAACCCAAATCATTTTCTAAATCCTTAAATAAATTAAATCTTGCTTTTTCACCACCAATAAAAATAAAGTCCTTAAAGTTCTTATATATTTTTTTATCTATCCCTCGAAATACCAACCTTTTCCTTAATGAATAATAGATCGCTTCAACCAGCTTCTTTTTATTTCCAGTAATTTTTCTTTTTTTATTGTTATAACTTCCATCACTAGATAATTTGTATGTTACATACTTCATTTAACTATTAACACCCTTTCAAAAGTAATAGGTTTCCTAACAAAGATAAAACAGCAAATCTTATAATTTATGTCCTATTTTACTACTCAAATTCTTCTTTCCCAATCCAAACAGATGGGTAGTGATCGAGTGTATTCAAATCCGTATCCAACGGGATATCATAGATAGCTAGATAGTTTTCAGGATATTGGGCAACTAGCTCTTCATACTTAGCTTTCACCTTTTCGTGATTGCTACTAGCATACAAGACTTCGATGACTGCTCCAGTCTTATCTTTTTCAACAAAAGCGTTGACAATGAGTTGAATCATAGTCATACTCCCTTTCTATATAATATAATTGTGTCTACTGATACAATTATATTTGTTGATAAAAGTATATTATTTTTTTATTTTTTTAATAGTGTAAACAATAAATCCAGCAAATGTAGCCGATCCAGTCGCAATCAAGCTCCAATTTCGTCTCAACATTTCTTTTCGTGCTTGTCTTTTAGCTTCTTTAGCAAGTCTTTTATGTTCATTCTCTTTTTCTATTGCTTCGTTTTTCAGATTTAAATCTTCCGATTTGGCAGCGGAAACTATACTATCAATTTCTGAAATTTGTTCAAAATTAACTAATTCGTCAATTCGCTCCAAATAGATATTTTTATCTATATAACATAACCTAGAAATTTTATTTTTAGCACACTGCTTAGCCTGATTGAATTCTCGCTCCTGTTTTTCTCTTGCAAGACGTATTTCTCTTTCTCTAAAATATTCTTTTTCATAATATCCATCAATATCACGATTAAAATAAATTAAATCTTCTGCTACATCATCAAGATATTTAATTGTAATTTCCTTAACATCTAAGTATTCGTTACTTAAACTATCTTTCCAGGACCATAAAATAACTATCCAGTTCTTCTCCAAAGCTTCTTCAATAAGAGGAAACATGTCAAAATCTCCGCTTAAAAGGTTCAATGTTGCAGGATGGTCTTGTTGAACAATAAACGATACACCTTTAGCAATTATTTTTGAATCAACTGCTTTTTCTCCTTTTTGTTTACGCTCATAAGTATATACATCAAAACCTTTACTCTTCATAGTCGACCAAAACCCATCACTTTTCGGAGGAGTAGATCCTACTAATATCTTTTTCTGATTTTTAAATTTTGTATAATTTTTTACAAATTTATCATAATCAAATCTTCCATCTTGACCTACAAGATTTTTTACTTCAATAAAAATATTCGAATTATCAATCAATAATAAATCCATAAACTTCCCCATTGTTCATTATTTTAACAACCTAAAAATCTATCCCTTCCCCAAACTCAACCACATTGTCTGGTTCATCACTAAATAAAGTCACATGTCCCATCTTGCGGTTGTGCTTCGCTTCTATTTTACCATACAGGTGGAGGTGGGCGCTTGGATTTTCTGTGACATATTTTTCAGCAGCCTCGACATGCTGGCCGAGGACATTAAGCATAACAGCAGGCTCATGTAGTTTGATGGCTGGCAATGGTGCTCCCAGAACACCCAATATATGGGTATCAAACTGCGAGAAATCACAGGCTTCAATAGAATAGTGCCCAGAGTTATGTGGACGTGGGGCAATTTCATTGACAATGATGTCATCAGCTGTCGCAAACATTTCCACGCAAAGGGTTCCAGACAAGTTGAGTTGCTCAGCGATTCTCACTGCCATAGCTTTGGCTTTCTCAGCTAAACTTTCAGAAATGCGAGCAGGCACAATAGTTTTTGAAAGGATGTTGTTGCGGTGGATATTTTCCTGAACTGGGAAAACTGTCACATCCTTGCCATTTCCTGATACAATGACAGAAATTTCAAGGTCAAAATTGACAAATTCTTCCAAAACACAGTCTGCTGAATCGGCTAGTGCATTGGCTTCTTCCAAGTCTTCTGCCGAGCGAATGACCTTTTGTCCATGGCCATCGTATCCACCAGTAGCAGTCTTGAGGACATAGTTTTTGGCCAGGTCAATCTCCGCCAAGTCTTGGCTAGAAGTCACAACCTTATAAGGCGCCACAGTGACTTGTGCCTTATTTGAGAGAAAATCCTTTTCAAAGATGCGATTTTGTGAAATGCGGAGCAGGTCTGTCCCTTGAGGGAGTTGTCCATCCTTGATGACAGCATCCAAACCGTCAGCAGCGACATTTTCAAACTCATAGGTGAGGACATCGCAACGCTCAGCCAACTGACGGAGGGCGTCTACATCGTTATAAGGAGCCACGATGATTTCCGCCACGCGAGAGGCCGGGCAATCAGTCACAGGATCCAACGCGATAACCTTGTAGCCCATGTAGATAGCAGAAATAGCCATCATTTGACCCAGCTGGCCGCCACCGATAATTCCGATTGTTTTAGATGAGCTCATTCGTCGACTCCTCTGCAATTTTTCCTTGTTCTTCTGCGAAATCTGCTAAAGCTGTTGCGATATCCTGATCCTCTACCGAAAGAAGACGGAGGGCGAAGAGAGCCGCGTTGGTCGCACCTGCTTCACCGATAGCCATTGTCGCAACAGGCACACCGCCCGGCATTTGTACGATAGAATAGAGCGAGTCCACGCCACTAAGAGCACGTGATTTGACTGGTACACCAATGACTGGAAGGGTTGTTTTAGCCGCTACCATACCTGGCAAATGGGCTGCGCCTCCAGCACCTGCGATGATAACCTTGATGCCACGGCTACGTGCTTCTTCTGCATGCTTGAACATAATGTCTGGCGTACGGTGGGCAGAGACAACCTTCTTTTCGTAGGCTACACCGAAGCGGTCTAGGACTTCGGCAGCTTTTTGCATGGTTGCCCAGTCAGATTTTGAGCCCATGATAATGGAAATAATTGGTTTAGTCATAATTTTTCCTTTTTTCTTCTTTTTTGATAATGGTCTTAGGTGGTGGGGACGGAAGCAAACCTTCGGTTTCATTCCTAAACTTTGAGCCTAAAGTCTCAAAGTTTCCCCCGACCAGAACAGAAATTGTTCTGATCTTTTCACCACGGCGACCATTATCGTGTTTGGCGACTGCGTCGCTTTTTTCTTATACCTTTATCTAATTGCCTTGCTTCCGATATCGGTTCGGTAGAAGAGGCCTTCTGGTTTTTGTTGAGCAAGTTCTTGATAGATGGTGTTTTGGGCTTCTTTGACGGTATCTGCTGTGGTGACCAGCATATAGACACGGCCGCCGTTTGATAGCAGTGCTCTGCTATTTTCAGCGAATTTAGCACCGGCATAGTAAGTGATGATGTCGCCCTCTGTTTTTGCTGGCAATTCAACACCTTTTTCATAGTCTAGCGGGTAGCCGTTTGATGCGACAACTACACCCAGAGTCACACTCTTATCCGTCCAAGTGATATTTGGCTCCTTGCCATCGAGGATATCCGTAATATTTTGTGCAAAGTCAGAGGTCAGGCGAGGCAAGATAATCTGAGTTTCTGGATCTCCAAACCGAGCGTTGAACTCGATAACTTTAGGTCCATCTGCTGTCAGGATAAGCCCTGCGTAAAGGACTCCAAGATACGGACGACCTTCTTTAAACATCCCTTCGAGGACTGGCTTGACAATGGTGTCAACCGCTGTGTCAACTACACTCTGTGGCAAGTGAGGAACTGGCGCATAGGCACCCATACCGCCCGTGTTAGGGCCCTTGTCGCCATCATAGGCACGTTTGTGATCCTGAGCCGTTGGCATAACGTAGAACTTGTCCCCATTGACAAAGGCAAAGAGAGAGAATTCTTCTCCGTCGAGGAATTCCTCAATAACCACACGCGCACCTGAGTCACCAAATTTATTGTCCAATAGTATCTCATGAGCGGCTTCGACCGCTTGCTCGACTGTCTCAGCAACGACGACACCCTTCCCAAGCGCCAAGCCATCCGCCTTGACCACGATAGGAGCCCCCTGCTTTTCGATATAGGCCTTGGCTTCCTCGAAATCTGAGAATGTGCCATAGGCTGCTGTCGGAACGCCGTATTTGACCATGATTTCCTTGGCAAAATCCTTGGACCACTCCAGCTCAGCTGCCAATCTTGTCGGACCAAAGGCTTTGAGACCAACTGCATGGAGATCATCCACGATACCAGCCGCAAGGGCGTCATCTGGCCCGATAAATGACCAAGCAACATCGTTGGCTTTTACAAATTCAATCAATTCAGAATGTTCGGAAATAGAGATATTTACCAATTCCAAACCATCCAGAGTCATCCCATCATTCCCAGGAGCAACAAAAACCTTTTCTACCTCTTTTGACTCAAGCAACTTCTTAGCAATCGCATGTTCACGACCACCCGAACCGACAACTAACAGCTTCATCTCTCAACCTCTTTTGCGAATTTTTTAATAACATTATACCACAAACGTTCGTTTTAATCTTGTTTCACTCCGTGTTTTTACACAAAAAAGGAAAGAAACTGTTTTCTTCCCTTTAACGTTCTTAATGTCTAAAATGTCTCACGCCTGTGAAGACCATGGTCAAGCCATATTTGTCAGCAACTTCGATGGATTCTTGGTCACGGACGGAGCCTCCCGGCTGGATGATGGCCTTAATACCTGCTTTAGCGATTTCTTCCACGTTATCGGCAAATGGGAAAAAGGCATCGGAAGCAAGCACAGCACCGTCAAGGCGGTCTTTGGCTTGGTCGATGGCAATACGGACTGAAGCCACACGGTTAGTTTGACCTGGACCAACACCAAGTGTCATGTGGTCGTTGGTCACGATAATTCCGTTTGATTTGACGTATTTAATAGCCTTCCAAGCAAACTCAAGAGCTGTCGCTTCTGTCTCAGTTGGCTGGCGTTTGGTCACCACTTGCCAGTCAGCTGGACTTTCTTTGACCACGTCTTGGTTTTGCACCAGAAGTCCACCAACTACACCTGTGTATTCTGCTTCCACTTCACTGGTCTCTTGAGCATCAAATGGCAAGGCAAGGATACGCAAGTTTTTCTTTTTGTTGGTCAAAATAGCTAGCGCTTCATCCGTATAGCTTGGTGCAATGATGATTTCAAGGAATACACCATGCATCTTCTCAGCTGTCGTAGCACCCACCTCACGGTTAAGAACAACGATACCACCAAAGATAGACACTGGGTCAGACTCATAAGCGTAGTCCCAAGCAGTCTCGATGTCATCAGCCTGACCGATTCCACATGGGTTCATGTGTTTGAGAGCCACAACGGTTGGACGATCTTTGAAGTCACGGATGATACGAATGGCAGCATCAGCGTCACGGATATTATTGAATGACAATTCTTTCCCATTGAGCTGTTTCGCTGAAGCAATCGAATAGTCTGTTGGCAAAGCTTTTTGGTAGAAATCCGCGTCTTGTTGAGGATTCTCACCGTAACGCATAGCTTGTTTGAGATCATAGGCTAAAGTGAGCTTTTCAGGTTTGCTTTCTCCGACTTGAGCTGTGAAATACTCTGCAATCAAGGCATCATAAGCCGCTGTGTGACGGAAAACTTTGGCTGCCAAACGTTGACGCGTTTCGTAAGTCGTTTCACCATTGGCTGACAACTCGTCCAAAACCACTGTATAGTCAGCAGGGTCTACCACAACCGTCACGCTGGCATGATTCTTCGCTGCTGAGCGAAGCATAGATGGCCCACCGATATCGATGTTCTCCACCGCATCAGCATAAGTCACGTCTGGTTTGAGGATGGTTTCCTTAAATGGGTAAAGGTTTACCACAACAAGGCCGATGAGTTCAATCTGATTATCCTTAGCCGCTTCTAAATGGCTATCTAAGTCGCGACGAGCAAGGAGCCCTCCGTGGATATTTGGATGAAGGGTCTTAACACGTCCATCCATCATTTCTGGAAAACCAGTCACATCATCGATAGCAATGGTGTCCACCCCAGCATTATCAAGGGCAATCTTAGTTCCACCTGTCGAGATAATCTCCCAACCAAGTTTTTTAAGTTCTTGGGCAAATTCAACAATACCCGCTTTGTCTGAGACGCTGATTAAGGCGCGTTTAGTCATTATTATTCTCCTTTTTAATCATTAGTTAAACACCAATTAAATGCAGTAACAGTAAAACAAAATAAGCAAAACCAAGGCTAATCATACCTAAGATATTGACCCATTTTCTAGTCTGTGATTTGAACACTCTTATAAAAATTTGATAAATCAGTAAGCCTACACAAACACCTAGCGTATTTAAAGTCAAATCCGTTATATCTGTTATACCTATTGCTAAAATATACTGTAAGCACTCAAACAATAAACTAATCAAGAAACCTGTCCCGACTATTTTTAAACTAGATAAATTAGTTTTTATCAGAGGGAAACAAACACCTAATGGAATAAAGGAAATCAGATTAAATAACATTTCAGCAAAAACAATTTTTCCATCTACTATTAGTGGTTCTGAAAATGGAATCCAATTGATGTACCTTGGAGCTAAGAAAAATGCTATAAATTCAGGATTAGTTTCAAACTTAAATAAGATTACCCAAGTTAATAACATCAGATAGACATAAAATACATATCGAGTTGTTTTTTTAGATTCTAACATTACAAATACCTCCGTTTGAAGCCGTATTCAACAAGCACTGACTCCAATTTTAAATCAAAGATATCATATGAATCATCAAAAAGTCAATCTGTAAATAGAGCCTTCACTACTTCCGGATACAACTTGTACTCTGCCTCATGGATGCGAGCTTCAAAACTGGCTATGGTATCATCAGATAACCGAGGCACACGGACTTGTTTGATGATCTTACCAGTGTCCACACCAGAATCTACCCAGTGAATAGTCACGCCGCTCTCAGCAACGCCAGCATTCCAAGCGTCCTCAATCCCATGAGCTCCTGGAAATTCTGGCAGGTAGGCTGGATGAATATTGATGATTCGTCCTTCATAAGCCGCCAATAAGGTTGGCCCAACGATTTTCATGTAGCCTGCTAGGCAAACCAAGTCAATCTGGTGTTCTTCCAAGAGTTCGACAAGAGCTGCTTCGTAGTCTGCCTTGTTCTCAAACTCCTTGAGTTCAAAAGCATAGGACAGAACGACGAGCTTGTCTGCACGCTCGAGCACATAGGCGTCACGATGGTCTGAAAAGACAAACTCTACTGGAAATTCTTCAGCAATCACCTGAAAATTTGAGCCATTACCTGAGGCAAAAACCGCTATTTTTTTCATTTGATGATGACACTTTCGTTTTCTTTCTTGACGATACGACCAATTTCATAGACTGGTTCATCCAACAATTCCTTGACACGACTTACATTTTCAGGGCTAACTGCCAGCATGAGTCCCACACCCATATTGAAGATTTCAAACATTTCTTCATGCTTGATTTCACCGTATTTTTCAAGGGCTTTGAAAATCGGTAAAACTGGAACCTTGTCTTCCTCAATCTCAGCTGCTAGATCAGCTGCAAACATGCGAGGGACATTCTCAATAAAGCCACCACCAGTGATGTGGGCAATGCCGTTGACCAACTCTTCCTTGATGAGTGGCAAAACAGCCTTGACATAGATACGAGTTGGCTCAAGAAGAACGTCCTTGAGTTGCTTGCCTTCCAATTCTGGAAGGACTTCCTCACCTGTGTAATCCGCAAAGACACGACGGACGAGAGAGTAACCATTGGAATGAATCCCACTTGAAGCAAGTCCGAGAAGAACATCTCCCTCTGCCACCTTTGAACCGTCAATGATTTGAGATTTTTCTGCAACACCGACCGCAAAACCAGCCAAGTCATAGTCATCTTCGCCGTACATGCCAGGCATTTCAGCCGTTTCCCCACCGATGAGGGCAGCACCTGCCTGCACACAACCTTCTGCCACACCAGCAACCACTTGTTCTAGCTTAGCTGGTTCATTCTTGCCAGTTGCGACGTAGTCAAGGAAATAGAGGGGCTCCGCACCTGCAGCAATGATATCGTTGACACACATGGCCACACAGTCCTGACCGATAGTATCGTGCTGGTCGTACTTGATAGCCAGCATGAGTTTGGTTCCGACACCGTCAGTTCCTGAAATCAAGACGGGTTCTTTAACCCCAGTCTTTGAAAGGTCAAACATACCACCAAAGCCACCCAGAGCTCCCATGACACCTGCACGCTCCGTACGAGCCACGTGCTTTTTAATCCGTTCAACAACTTCATAACCCGCTTCAACATCCACGCCAGACTGGGCATAAGCATTTTTATTTGTCATTTTTATGTTCCTTTTCTTTGAGAAAGATTGCGACGTATTTTTAGATAAACAATTATTTTATCTAAAAATACTAGTCAGGTCTCTAGCTTTGTTCCCATAGGAGAAAGCGTCTACTGACAAATGCTTTAGCTTTTAGTCAGTAGTGAGACGTGGAGCATAAGCATTTTTATTTGCCATTTTTATATTCCTTTTCTTTAATGGAGGATCTATTGTCTATTTGTAAAAACTCGTCTTTTCTTCCAAACTTCTACGATAGTCTTCTTCATAGTCGTAGAGAGGCGTTGGGTAATCACCATCAAAATAAGCGACACATAGACCACCATTTGGCGCATCTGTTTCAATACCAATTGAATCAATCAACCCCTCAACAGAAAGATAAGTCAGACTGTCCGCACCAATGATTTGGCGAGTT
The DNA here is from genome assembly GCF_013276755.1 of Streptococcus sp. 5004. Taxonomy (GTDB): domain Bacteria; phylum Bacillota; class Bacilli; order Lactobacillales; family Streptococcaceae; genus Streptococcus. The sequence goes on from NZ_VMLP01000024.1 coordinate 17,535, forward strand.
TCTTCGACCGTATGATTGGCCGCAATTAGCTCCTGACGGGTCTGGATATCAATCCCGTAGAAACATGGATAAGCTAGCGCTGGACTACCAATAGCAACGTGAACCTCAGTTGCACCCGCTTCTTTCAAGAGCTGAACGATCCGACGAGAGGTTGTTCCACGTACAATAGAGTCATCAATCATAACCACACGCTTGCCTTTTACAACACCAGAAACAGCAGATAGTTTCATCCGCACCCCTTGCTCCCGCAATTCTTGAGTCGGTTGGATAAAGGTACGTTGGGTGTATTGGTTCTTGATGAGGCCCATTTCATTTGGTAGCCCGGACTCTTCCGCAAATCCCATAGCCGCGCTGAGGGAAGAATTGGGCACACCGACCACGATATCCGCCTCATGCTTGAATTCACGCGCCAATTGGGCACCCATACGTTTACGAGCCGTATGAACATTGACACCATGAATGTTAGAATCAGGCCGAGCAAAGTAGATATACTCCATAGAACAAATTGCCAGCTGGGTATCATCTGTATAGCTATCATACTGGATGCCCTTGTCATCAATGATCACAATCTCACCTGGCTTCAAATCGCGAATCCATTCTGCACCAATAACCTCAAAAGCACAAGTTTCAGAGGAAACTACCACAGCTCCGTTGGCCATTTTCCCGATCGAAAGCGGACGGAAGCCATTAGGGTCAAGAGCCGCAATCAACTTGTCTTCAAACAACAAGATATAGGCAAAACCACCTTTGACAAGACTGAGCGCTTCCTTGATTTTGCCCATCAGACTAGGATTGTGACTGCGACGAATGAGGTGAGCCAAGATTTCAGAGTCCGAAGTCGCACTGAAAATCGCTCCTCTATCTTCCAATTCTTTCTTGAGAGAGGCTGCATTGGTCAGATTTCCATTATGAGCCAAGCCAAACTGCATATCGTGAAAACGGAAGAGGAAGGGCTGGATATTATCTACAGAAGCTTCGCCAGCAGTCGCGTAACGAACATGCCCAATCGCACCAGTTCCTGTCAATTTATCTAAGTTAGCAGGATTTCTGAACACTTCTGATAGAAGTCCCATGTCACGATGGCGCTTCAATTGTCCCTGATCGTTGGAGAGGATTCCTGCCCCCTCCTGACCACGGTGCTGAAGACTATGGAGACCAAAATAGGTCAATTTAGCAGCATCTGGATGTCCCCAGATACCGAAAACACCACATTCTTCATTAAGAGATTTTACTTCGTATGTCATTTTTTATACCTAATTTTCATTTGTAATCACCAAGAGCTAGATCTACATGACTTTTACATTGCAGATACTATCTATTAGAAAATCTGCAAGTCTTATTTTCCAGTAAAGTATTTAACCGCCGACGCGAACAGGTGCTGGTCTTTATTTCCTGGGATGTTTTGGAAAAGACCGTCCTCATAACGTTCTGAGTGGCCCATCTTACCGATGATTTGACCGTTTTTGCTGGTAATTCCTTCAATGGCATGGACGGAACCATTCGGATTGTACTTAGAATCCATACTTGGTTTGCCGTCAAAATCAACGTATTGGCTCAAAATTTGGCCATTGTCACGGAGCTCTGCAAATTCCTCGGCCGTCACGACAAATTTCCCTTCACCGTGCGAAACAGGAATGGCGTGGATATCACCCACTTGCACACCAGTCAACCATGGTGAGTTGGTATTGGCAATGCGGGTTTCCACCATCTTGGCCACGTGTTGGTTGGCATCATTGTAGAAGAGGGTTGGACTAGTACTAGTAGCATCCTCAAAGTTCCCGTATGGAAGAAGACCTGATTTGACCAAGGCCTGGAATCCATTACAGATACCGATAATTAAGCCACCACGGGCGATAAAGCTATCAATAGCCACACGGACTTTTTCATTAAGCAGGATATTGACGATAAACTTGGCTGAACCATCTGGCTCGTCCGCAGCTGAGAAACCACCTGCAAAGAAGAGGATGTTAGCCTTGCCGATGTTGTCAACCATAGTTTCAACTGACTTGACAATGGCTTCTTCATGCAAGGTCACAAATGGTACCAAGTTAACCTCTGCACCTTCTTTTTCGAAGGCCTTGGCTGAGTCATATTCCGAGTTGGTGCCTGGGAAGACTGGGATGTAAACCACAGGTTTTTCAACCTTTTCTTTTGCTTTAATCACAACATCTGATACCACAGCTGGTACTTCATCTAGTTCTTTGGCTTGGGCAAACTCTGTTGGGTAAACTTTTTCCAGTTTTCCTTGGAAGGCACTGTCAAGCTTGTGTCCATCTAGCTTCACACCGTTGACAAGGAGTGTAAAGTCTGCACTTGTTTGACCGATTTTCTCTACTCCAGCAATTTCTTCAGGAGATGTGAAGACAAATCCGCCCAATTGTGCTGTCAAAGAACTTTCAAGTTCAGGCAAGATTACCTCTGCACCGATATGATTTCCAAAAGTAGCAAGTGCCAAACTTTCAACCACACCGCCGTATTTGACAGCTAAAGCAGCTGTTACTTTGTGAGCCTTTTGAAGGGATTCAAACTGAGCAAAGTTAGACTTAATCAAGTCAAAATCAATCTCTGCAGCAAGAGCTTGACCTGGGATGTAGTAGATGTTTTCCCCAGCAACTTTAAATTCTGGAGAGAGCACCTTACGGCTATCTGCTGTCGTTACCCCAAAGGCAACCAAGGTTGGTGGCACCGTCAACTCTTCAAAGGTACCAGACATAGAGTCCTTCCCACCGATAGATGGCAAGCCAAGCTGAATCTGAGCTTCGATAGAACCTAGAAGAGCAGCTACTGGCTGACCGAAACGCTCAGCTTGTTTGTCCATGCGCTCGAAGTACTCTTGGTAAGAGAAGCGAGCCTTAGACCAATTGGCACCTGTCGCTACTAGACGAGCCGTAGCTTCGATAACCGCATAAGCAGCACCGTGGTATGGAGACCATTCTGCCAAATAAGGGTTAAATCCTTGAGCCATGACTGAGGCAGTATGAGTCACACCATGTTGTACAGGCAATTTCTGCACAGAAGCCTCAGTCGGTGTGAGTTGGTAGCGACCACCAAGCGGATGGTTGACTGTAGAACGACCGACCGAACAGTCAAAGATGGTCTGCAAGCCTTTTTGACTCACATGGTTGAGATCAGACAAGACTTCAAGAGTATCCGCTTCAAGGGTTTCAGCAGATGTTTGACGTTCTTCTGGAAGCTTGACATCCTTGTCAACGACCTTAGCATCTACCACAACACGTACACCATTAGTATCAAGGAAACAACGTTCCAAGTCGACAATGGTTTCACCATTCCAGTGCATGACAAGATTTGGTTTTTCAGTCACTGTCGCCACAACAACAGCGTCAATATTTTCTTTGTTACATTCAGTAACGAAGGCATCCACATCTTCAGGACGAACCACAACCGCCATCCGTTCTTGTGATTCAGAGATGGCAATTTCTGTACCATTCAAGCCTTGGTATTTAAGAGGAACCTTGTTGAGGTCGATTTCAAGACCGTCTGCCAATTCACCGATAGCCACACAGACACCACCAGCACCAAAGTCATTAGACTTCTTGATAAGACGTGTTACTTGGCCATTACGGAAAAGGCGTTGAATCTTGCGTTCTTCGATGGCATTCCCTTTTTGAACCTCAGCACCAGCAGTCTCAACTGACTCAACTGTTTGAACCTTAGAAGAACCTGTCGCACCACCGACACCATCACGTCCAGTCTTACCTCCAAGGAGAATAATCACATCTCCCGCTTCCGGTTTTTCACGAACGACATTGCCCTTAGGAGCCGCACCAACAACGGCACCAAGTTCCATACGTTTAGCTACAAAGCCTGGGTGGAAGTATTCACGAACGTAGGTCGTCGCAAGCCCAATTTGGTTACCGTATGAAGAATAACCATGAGCCGCTGTCTTAGAAATGACCTGTTGTGGTAATTTCCCAGCACGCGTTTCCGAAATCGGTGCTGTAATATCACCGGCACCTGAGATACGCATAGCTTGGTAAACGTATGAACGTCCTGACAATGGGTCACGAATAGCACCACCGATACAAGTAGCCGCCCCACCAAATGGCTCAATTTCCGTTGGGTGGTTGTGAGTTTCATTCTTGAACATTAGGAGCCATGGCTCTTTCACACCATCAACGTCCACTTCGATTTCAACCGAACAGGCATTGATTTCGTCTGATACTTCCATGTCGTCCAAACGTCCATTAGCACGCTCATAACGACCGAAAATAGTCGCCATATCCATCAAGGTTTGCGGTTTTTCAGAACGCCCCAACTCCTCACGCATGGTAATATACTTGTCATAGGTTGACTGCAATTGTTTTTGGAATTTAGAAGCTGAAAAGTCGATGTGTTTCAACTCTGTCTCAAAAGTCGTGTGACGGCAGTGGTCAGACCAGTAAGTGTCCAAAACCTTGAGTTCTGTTTCCGTCGGCACGCGCCCGATTGACTTGAAATAGTCTTGGATAAAGAGTAAATCATCCACTTCCATGGCCATCCCTTGCTCGGCCTTGTAGCGAGCAAAGTCTTCTGCCGTATAGCTTTCAAAGAAAGTCAATTTTGGAATGGTCTTGTCTGACTCTGAAAATTCCTGCTTGGCAATCCCTACCGTGATGTCCTTGAAACGAGAATCAACTGGGTTGAGCAGATAGTTCTTGACCGCTTCCAACTCAGCCGCATCAATATCTTTATTCACCAAGTAAAGTTGGGCTGTATTAACCGTTACATCAGTCGAACTTCCTAGTAAAAGCAAGGCTTCCTGCGAAGATGCTGCACGCTGGTCAAACTGCCCTGGTAGGCTTTCAATGGCAAAGAAAGCATAGTTGGCAAGATCCGCCTGCACAGCTACTTCATCCAAAACATGGTCTGTCACCTGCTCAGAGAATATGTGCTTCTCTGCAGGTGCAAACAAGTCCTCAACCAAGTCAAAGACATCATACACTTGCACGATGCGAATACTTTTCAAGCTTGAAAGTCCCAAGTTATGCTGGAGTTCTCTAACCAAACTCTCTGACTTGACCTGAAAATCAGCCTTTTTTTCAACAAAAATACGTTTATCCATCAATTCTTATTCCTTTATTTCAGCTCTTGCAATGTTTCCAAATGACCTTGAGAGTCTTGCAAATAGATTATTTCAATTCCTTCAACTTTTCCCAAACAATCTCATAAACGTCTGTTAGCTCTCCTAATCCCCTACGGAAAACATCCTTATCCATGTGGTTGCCATCTGCATCCCACAAACGGCAGTTATCTGGTGAAAATTCATCTGCCAAGATAATCTTGCCATCCTTGTCAAAACCGAACTCTAGCTTAAAATCAATCAACTTAAGCCCAATCTCAGCAAACCAGACCTTCAAAAGTTCATTAATACGACGCGTTTCTTCCTTCAAGTAGACGATTTGCTTGTCATCCGCAATCTGTAGGAATTTCACATGCTCGTCATTGATAAATGGATCATCCAAATCATCATTTTTGTAGTAAAATTCGACAATCGGAGTCTCCAAGGCAATTCCCTCATCCACACCAAAACGTTTTGAAAAGGAGCCAGCAGTATAGTTGCGGAGCACGACTTCCAAAGGAATAATCTTAACCTTTTTATTGAGTTGTTCCGTGTCTGAAAGCTTCTCCACAAAGTGAGTCGCCACACCAGCCGCATTTAATTTCTCAAAAATAAAAGATGAAATCTGATTATTCAACACTCCCTTGCCCGCAATCTGCTCCTTCTTAACACCATTGAAAGCAGTCGCCTGGTCCTTGTAAGTTGAAATAATAAGATTTTCATCCTCAGTTGTATAGATATCTTTAGCTTTTCCCGAATAGATCAATTGTTTTGACATTTTAAAGTTCGCCTTTCGTATTACTTGAGCACATTCTACCATAAAAAACCTAAAATTACAAGAATTTAACCGAATAAATAACGTGGTAACCTCAAAAATCATAAAGAAAAAACTGCAAGAAGGATCTTTCTCACAGTTTTAAAATCATTTATACTCTTCGAAAATCAAATTCAAACCACGTCAGCTTCACCTTGCCGTACTCAAGTACAGCCTGCGGCTAGCTTCCTAGTTTGCTCTTTGATTTTCATTGAGCATTAACTCCAAAAACACGAACATTACTCTTTGTTCAAAAATTGATCCAAATAATAACGTAGGTAACTTTTCTTGCCCGTAATCATCTGCAGACGACCTTCCACCCCGTACCGAAGTTTTTCAGCCTGCTCCGAAGTTAGATTAGTCTCCGCCTCGATTTTAAAGAAATTCCCTTTTTCAGTCTTGGTAGCTGTCGCATCAATACTTGTAATAGTAGAATCTAGGAAAAGTTGATTCTTGGCATCATGAGTCGTCGTATAACGAACAGAATCACCAACCTTGATTCTTGCTACATCTTTTGAACTTAGATAAGCTGTGAGTTTGGCTTTCCCTTCTTTTTCCAAGGACGGATAGAGTTGGGCTAGTAGGGCACCTTCTGTTACCATGGTAGAATCACTGGTCTCAGGATTAAGGTGAAGCACCCCATCCTCACTCGCCGTAATTTTCCCCTTGTCTAAAAGATTTCCCTGAACCTTCCTACCTGACTCTGCCTCCAAGATTTTCTGGTCTAGAAGGGTCAATTCCTGACCAACCTTTGCTAAGTGTTGAGATTTAAGGGACTCTAATTGACTGCTTAAGCCTGACGCATAGGCTTGCTGGGTACCTGAACCTGCATACTGAACACGGTAAGTAGCAAGACTAGATTCTAACTGAGAAAGCTGCGCTTCAACCTGCGTAACAGCCTGGGCCTTAGCTTGCGGATTTTCCTCGCCCTGAGACTTGTAGGACTGGTAGAGAGAGTAGGCTAGATTCTGACTAGCCAAGGAAGCACCTGTTTCAATAGCTGACTTAGCTGTCTGGTAATCGCGAATTTTAGCCTCTGTTTGACTGATGAGGTTCCCGATTTCAGCTTGGGTTTGGCTAGCTGCTGCATTCTGGGACGCGATGGTCTCATTTTGTTGCCATGTACTAGCCCTAAGACTGCCTGCTTGACTGATGTAGTCGCGAAAGGTGGCTTGGTAGCCAAACTTATCCTCCTCTGGAAAGTGGTTCTCCCCTTCTTGCAAGCTCTTTTGCAAATACTCCAATTGCTTTTTTTGGTCCTTGAGCATGTCCAACTGACTGGCATAGGCCTCCGCTTGGACACCCTCTGCCCCATCCTGATATTGAAGCAACAGTTCTCCCTTTTTAACCAGCTTATTTTCTTCCAAATGATTGACAAGAATGCGATTGTTGCTAGTAGACTGGATGTTTGCAAGAATACGACTAGGCTCGACAGTAGCTCTAGTAGACAAACTCATCTCCTTCTCTGCAAAAGTTGCAAAGCCAAGCAAAAACACAAGCAGAAGGGACATGGGGACAATCACCCGACTGGAAAAATTATGGTAACGACGATTATAAAACTCCGCACTTTCTAAAAATTCTGGTTTCATCCTCTCCTCTTTCTAGCTATTCACCAAATGGGCGTAAAATCCACCCTGTGCAAGCAAATCAGCATGATTTCCTTCTTCAACAATCTTGCCCTGATCCAAGACAACAACCTTCTCTGTCCGCTCAGCAATGGTCAAGCGGTGAGCGATGAAAATCAAGGTCTTATCTAAAGCCATGAGATTATCCACAATCCGCTTCTCTGTCAAAATATCCAAACTGCTAGTTGCCTCATCCAATATCAGAACAGGCGCATCTGTCAAGAGAGCACGCGCCAGAGCGATTCTCTGACGTTGACCACCTGAAATCCCTGCCCCATCCGAAGTCAACTCTGTCTGGTAATTCAGTGGCATCCGCTCAATGTCCTCCCGAATCTCTGACAATTCGACCGCCCGTAAGATATCCTCCTGAGTCGTCCCTTCCTTGGCTCCCAAAAGAAGATTCTCCAAAATCGTTCCGTTAAAGACATAAGGCTGTTGAGGCAGATAGTTGATATACTGACGCAGAGCCTTTTTATCAATCTGATTGAGATTGACACCACCCAGACTAATCTCTCCCTGACTAGGGTCGTAAAAATTAACCATCATCTTGGCCAAAGTCGTCTTACCTGACCCCGAAATCCCCACAAAAGCCACCTTAGAGCCTTGGGGAATGGTCAAATTGATATCCGACAAGACATCTCGACCATAGCCATACTTGTAGGAAACCTGCTTGAAGGTCATATCTCCCTTCATCAAGCTCAAATCCTCAACTGTTTTCTTCTCCTCAAACTCAGAAGCTACCAGATAAACCTCATTCAGACGGTTATTGGCAACCTGCGCTGTCTGAAGCTTAGTTTGCAGGTTGATGATATTTTCCAAAGGATTGGTAAAGTAAACCAGCAAGGTATTATAGGTAATCAACTGCCCCAAACTCATCTTGCCATCCATGACCAGAACAGCTCCCATCCAGAGAATGCCGACATTGAGCAAGAGATGGGCAACTTTTTTCAGAGCCTTTTGCTGACTCTCTGCTCGACTATAGGTAAAGGATTTTTTCAGATAATCCACAAATTCCTTGTCAATTTTTTGGTAGCGTGAACTTTCACTGGTCAAAGACTTGATAGTCTCAATACCATTGATGTCCTCAATGATAGAAGAAGACAGAACCGCATTGGCTTCCATGGTATCCCGATTCATCTTTTCAAACGGCTTCATAAAAGCAAAGATAATCACTGTGTAGATAGGCAGCGCCAATAAGGTCATGAAAAAGAGATTGGTATTTTGTGAAAATAAAACAAGGGAAATAATGACAACCGTTGACACATCTAGGAAAATCGAAAGGATGGTCGAAGCCAGCGCATCAATAATACTATTGGCATCTGTAAAACGAGACACGATTTCCCCTGTTCTGCGTGTCGCAAAGAAGGACATGGGCAAGTGAAAAACATGCTTGATATAGGACAAAATCACATCAATCGACAAGCGTTGCCCCAAAACAAGTAAGAGATACTCCTGAGCGTAAGACAAAATCTGCTGGAGAATATAGACGATAACCAGCCCAATAGAAATAATCCCAAGCGTCGAACGCATCTGATCTGGCACATAGGTATCAATGATAGACTGCAGATAATAAGAACCCACAATGTTAATCAAGGTTACCAAGAGTGTTGCCAAAACGATATTGGCAATCAAGCCACGCTGCTTCACTAATATAGGGATAAAAGAGAGCAGACCATTCTTTTGATCCTTATGAGGCTTGTAGTCTGGACTAGGTGCCATAAAAAGAGTCACTCCTGTCCATTCTTCCGCAAAACGCTCACGTGGCAGTTTGGTCAATTTCACCCCAGGATCTGGATCGGCAATATGAATGCTATCCTTATCCTGCCCAGTCACCACATAGTAGTGGAGCAATTTTCCTTCCTTAAGCACATGGGCAACAAAAGGAAAAGTCAAATCTGGCAAGTCAAAGAGCGTCATATCCGCCTTGATAGCTCGTGTCTCAAAGCCAATCTCCTCTGCCACCTTGACCAAGCCCAAAGCCGTCGTCCCATCCATAGTCGTCTTAGCCAATTCTCGCAAGTGAGCCAAAGAATAATAACTACCATAGTAGCCAAAAACCATGGCTAATGAAGCTACACCGCAGTCCATCTGATCCACCTGCGGACGATAGTGACGTTTCCCAAATTTCATATTCATCTCCTTTTTCCTATTACTCAATGAAAATCAAAGAGCAAACTAGCCGCAGGCTGCTCAAAACACTGTTTTGATGTTGTAGATAAGACTGACGAAGTCAGTCACATATATACTGCAAAGCGACGTTGACGTGGTTTGAATTTGATTTTCGAAGAGTATAAACTCATCTGATAATACCTATCTTACCCCAATTCCCAAACAAAAACTGCACTTCCTCCCCAAATGCGCCTATCTACCTCCCAAATGCACTTTTCGGATAAAAAATAGGCAGAACAAACGTCCTACCTAAAATATATATTTATTTCTTTTTCTTCCTAATTCTTTTGTCAATCATATATAAAACGATAATCGAAAACAGCGGTGGTACAATATAACTATTTTCACTCATTGTCAGCTGAAATCCCAGAGTTGCTAGTATCTTAAAGATGAAAATATTCATTAAAAATAGAAAAACAAATACTAAAAAATATTTTAAAATCTTATTCATTTTTTTCTTCCACTTTCCCAATTTCTATACCTATTTTATCATATTTTATCAAAAAATAAACACCTCAACTACACTTTTGGCAAAAAAATAGGCAGAACAAACGTCCTACCTACTAAAAATATGGTATGAAAGGAAATTGATTTTTTACTGACACCCTAGGCAAGCTTGGAACAAATAAATCATTGATAGTAACATTTGTGACATCCTATTTATTACTACAATTGCCAATGTCCCTGCTATTTCTAAACCACCTCTGGTATGATCTATTCCTAGTCAAAATAAATAACACCGTTCTAAATTACGATTCATAGTTACTCCTTTTTTTGATTCGTTACTATAAGACACCTATTCCCTATAGAACGTCTACTACTTCAAATTTATCTATTCTTTTTTTCTTTACTTCTACATAAAAGAATGAATACCATCACAAATAATGCAATCGTTGGTATATTGAAACTATCAAGCCAAGTAGGTAAAGATACTTTATTCATATCAGCTACTAATCTGATGATTATATAAGATATTGAACTAAGTAATACCATAATTTCAGGCCAAACTTTCAGTATTGATTTAACAAATTTCATATTAAACTCCAATGTGATGCATTCTTAGATTCTAGCCTAGTCATTTTAGTGCAGATTAACAAGTCATTCTTAACTGCTCACTCTACTCGCTTTTTATTGGCCTTATATCCTAGATAAAAGAGCCCAAATAAAACGGGGTAAATTTCTGGATAAAATAGGGTATTGATTGGATTTCTCAATATCAAATACGTTGCGATGTAGATTATGAGCGATACGGTAAAATAACCCTCAGCAAAGCCTAATAAAAATGTTTTCATAATAGACTCCTATTTGTCTGACAAGAATATTTGATTATTTTTTGACAAATCTTTGCGAAAAATACCAAAATATGCTGAGAAAAGCAAACCAACCAAAGTCCATTGCCAATTAAAGGATACTAACGAACCTGTACGAATCACATGAAGCGCGACATTAAGAGTTATTCCCAACAAAGGACATATCGTGGCTAGTTTAGGTAACAATGTATTGAGATTAAGGTTGCGATTATTCATTATCTAACGCCCACGACGAGCCAAATCTGAACCAAATTTGTAACCAGCATTAAAAATTTGTACAGCAGCATTCAGTACTCCTGCAATCCCAACTGCTTCCGCAAGACCAAAACCACCTTTTGTTCCCACTAATTCATCGTCAGATAATTGATAAAATTGTTCTAAGTTCATATTCGTCATTACTCCTTTGTATTATATTTTATTGCTATGTAAATGATTAAAATGAGTATTGGATAAGTAAATACTTCTGAAATATCCATAAAATTTATACTATACTGTCCAGATAATATTTTATAATCAATTAAAATTTGAACGATAGTAAAAATAATACGTAGCGATAACAATACCCCTAATAATATCACTTCTTTTTTTAAAAACATAGAAATGCCTCTCTGACTACAATCAGATTATGGTCTATTCGCATAATACCCCAAAGCTGCTCCTCCAGCAAAAAGCGCTGCTGCTCCACCTGCTACTGCTGCACCTATCTTCCAGATAGACACTCCGGCGATTACAAGAGGCAATGCTCCCCCATCCACATCCATCAACTCTTCTTCTGTAAGAGCTACAAAGTTCTGTTCCATTTTGTCAAAATTTGTCATCTTTTTTCTCCTCTTGTTCTATTTTTTCTAAATCTTATCTTCTAAAAAATGGGGTTCCAATAAATATACCGCGTAACAATAGACCTGTAATTAGACCCCGTTGATAACTTTCCTTGCTACCACCCACCAGCAAGGCTAAGTCGCTTTCCTTTAATACTTCAATAGTATACTTATCATTCATTTCATTCATCTCTTATCCTCCTAAAAACCAAAACCTCTACGAAATCCAATGTACCAATCTGCAAGGGTCTTCACCCAACTTTCTCCACCTTGAATATCGGTCAATTCTTCCGAAGTTAGCTCAACAAATCCATAGTAATGTTCTTTCATTATTTTATTCCTTTCTTTTTTCCTCTTACTTATCTATTCGAAAAACAATTCGAAAATAAACAACTAAATCAAATTTTATTTGAAAAATAATTTAGTAAACCACGGATAAAAAATTGGTAGATACATAAACCAGACTCCTTTCTTTTTCCTCTTACTTATCTATTCGAAAAAATTTCGAAAATGTACAACTAATTAAATTTATTTGAAAAATAATTTAGTAAACCACGGATACAAGATTGGTAGATACATGAATTAGACTCCTTTCTTTTTCCTCTTACTTATCTATTCGAAAAAAATTTCGAAAATGTACAACTAAATTAAATTTATTTGAAAAATAATTTAGTAAACCATGGATAGAAAATTGGTAGATACATGAAGCAAACTCCTTTCCTTTTCCTCTTACTTATCTATTCGAAAAAAATTTCGAAAATGTACAACTAAATTAAATTTATTTAAAAAATAACTCAGTGAACCATGGGTAGAACATTGATATAAACATGAACTAGGCTCCTTTCCTTTTCCTCTTACTTATCTATTCGAAAAAAAGTCAAAAAAATAAGAATATCAGAAAATTTTCCGACATTCTTATTGATAAATTTGTAAGTCTATTAAAACTATTCTACCTTGTAAAAAAATCCCTCGGTACTACCATTGATAAGTTGGTGTCCAAACCATAAGCGGTCTTGTGTAATATCAGACGAGTCAGTATAGCCATTATCTGAAGAAGAGGTGACAGACATGGTTATAGGGATTCCTGCTGGTAAAAAGGCAATAGCTGCACCAGCACCTCCATCTTTAGAAACAGAACTTGCCTTGAGATAGTGGTCAATTTCCTTAGCATGTTCAATTGAAATCTTGGAATGATCACTTACTAAACCATTTTTGTCAAAGGTGAATTCAATACCTGTACGATTCCTCCAAGTGCCTGCGACACTAGAAAAATCTCCATTTTGAATTGCAGAAATATCCATCCCTTTACTTTCTGACGGAAGGCTTGTTTCTCCATTTATGAGACTTGTCACAGATTTCCAAGAGAAAGATCTTATGTCAAGGGAAGGTGGTTTTGTCCCCAGTCCCTCTTCTGTATCTGATTCAATGACTAGTTCTAACCGTGTTCCATCCTGATTCAACTTGTATAGTTTAAGTTGGATTTGATTAGTAGATACTCGGGTAGATAATTGAAAATAACCATTTTCTAAAGGATTAAAATGTACTCGCTCTCCAATAAAGTCCAGATTGTTTTCTGCATTGGTCAGTCGAATAACTTCACCATTTTTAAGAGTTCGAATATCTAATAAATCGTAATAGTTAGAATCCATTTTTAGGGCAATCAAAAGTTCGTCCGTACCGTCTTGGTCTAAATCATACAAGCTATACTGTAATCCAGAATATTCTTTAGGATAAGTGTTTTTTAAGTTTGCTTTTGAATTGATCTCTGTATGTGAAGTTGACGAACCATCTAATACTTTGGCATATTCTTTAAGAACAGGATTATATAGGGTGTAATCAGGTTTCTTCTCTTCCGATGTAGAAGAAGTTGAACTAGTACTTGAAGCAATTGCTTCAGAACTTGTTGCAGAAGTGTTTTCACTCTGATGTTGGCAAGCCGTTAAAATAGAGATAGCTAATATACTAATACTGAATAGAAATAATTTTTTCATATGTTTAATCTTACAATTTGAAATTGTTTTTATACCCACTCACCGTTGTAATTGACACGATAACCGTCAGGTGTAGTTGTATTGATTGCGAGTGCACCAGAGCTATAGGCATAGTACCATTTGCCAGATACTTTCATCCAGCCTGTTTTCATAGCTCCTGAATCTTGAAGGTAGTACCAGCTACCGTTATCTTTGACCCAACCTGTCTTCATCGCACCTGAGCCGTCGAGATAGTACCACGTGCCGTTGTCTTTTACCCAGCCAGTTTGCATCCAACCAGAGTTATCAAAACGATACCAAACACCATTGATTTTTTCCCAGTCATTAGTTGTATAAGTGCCATCTTCGTGTTTATACCACCAGCGACCATTCGAATACATCCAAGTAGATTTAGACTGATGGGTCGTCATGGTTGTATCCGTGTTAGAATAGTTTCCAGATGACGAACTTGTAGAAGTTGACGAGCTAGATGAATTCGAACCTGATTGAGTAGTCGTGTTAATATTTGAATTTCTCGAAGGATTTCCGATAGTCACCTCTTTTCTAACTTTAAAGACACGTTTTCTTGTATCAGTTAAGTGATCATAAGGTGAACCAGCTTCCCCAGACATCTCCAAGATATATGTTCCAGCAGAAAACTGTTTTGAAACAAAAATATCACCTTTAAATTTATTGCTATAAATTAAGGGGAGTAGAAATTGGTCACTAACGTCTTTCGTTAAACCACTAAAAATTACCGCATTATGACTTTGATATACAACTTTTCCACTATCCTTATCAATTAAAGTAATATTTCCTTTGGCGGCTTTATCTCCCCCGTGTTGTAGTGGCTCTGAAATTTTTCCTTCGAAGCTAAGTCCAAAATAATCAATTTCAACCTTTGTAATTGTTGCTTCTATTTGTTTTTCAGTACTCGTATTCGAGATAGTATTTGCTTGATTATTTGATAAGACTTCTAGTTTGGTTACATAAGTGTAAAAAGGACCACCTTTTCCCAGATTTTCTCTGACATCAGCAGTTAACTTATAGCGAGTACCATTTAGCTCAAACTTCATGGTATAGATACCATAGTCTGTTGCTTTAAAGACAATTGTTTTACCGTTGAATGTGGCGATACCATTGGATTCAAAACTTGCAAATTGCTTAGAAAATTCTTGTCTATAAGCATTATCTACCCAATCAACCGTTACAAAATTGGTTTTGAAAGAAGATAAAGCATCTGTTAATTTTTCTTTACCTTTTGCTTCTCTTTTCTCTACAAGCGTCACATCTGTTGCGACTAAATCTGTATCACGATAGCCAGGAGCAGGTTCTTCAACATAAGCATTAGCTGCGGGAGACCAGAACTTGATCATCGGGACGCCACTTGTGGCATTGACACTTGAAATTGTAGCTCCTGTTGCTAGGAGTGATAAAACTGCTGTAGTCGTTAAAACGATTTTTTTCATAATTTTTGTATTCCTTTTCTTTTTATCTATTTTTTATAATCTTATCCTAGACCCACTCACCGTTGTAATTGACACGGTAGCCATCAGGGGTCGTCGTATTGATTGCGAGTGCACCAGAGCTATAGGCATAGTACCATTTACCAGATACCTTCATCCAGCCTGTTTTCATAGCCCCTGAGCTATCAAGATAATACCAGCTACCATTATCTTTGAACCAACCAGTCTTCATAGCACCTGAACCGTCGAGATAGTACCACGTGCCGTTGTCTTTTATCCAGCCTGTTTGCATCCAACCTGAACTATCGAAGTGATACCAGATATTATCTAATTTTGCCCACTGATTGTAAGGGTAAGACCCATCAAGTTGCATAAACCACCAACGAGAGCCCGATTGTCGCCAAAAACCCATACCCCTACCAATATCTTGCATTTGAAAAAAGAAACCTGGTTTATTAGTCCCGTTAGACTTACCTTGTTTTGTTTTCTTACTGGTATGAGTTCCGATAGCCTTCAAATCTTTGTCAAAAAGATTCGCCTTAGTCGCAAATGTTTGAATCTGAGAAGAATTTGCTTCTGTATATTGAATGGCCTTTCCATAACCACCAGCTAATTCTTCAGAGCCACCAGATGCTGTTCCGAAACTTTGTGCAACGGTAATCCATCCATTTTGAGTGACAGGGTTTTCAAAGGCTGCCAAACCCATATAGGTCAATTCTGAATTGATTAAGGATTCGTAGTGTCCAGTTTGACCAGATACACTTGCCCCACTACGAGATTTGACGTAATCTGCTTTTTCGTCATACCATTGATCAATAGCTGTCATAAATCCATCATAGTTCCAAGCTAAGTTTTCGGCTAGTGAAAAATTCCCTGAAGGCCAGGCACTCCAAATATCTTTATTAGATAAACGTTTATGATGCCTAGTTACAGAAGCTTCTACTGCCCGAACGAAGGCTGTTTTTTCTAGTTCAGTTGACCATTTGATCGGAACATAGCTAGTAACTAGACCTTCATCTGCTGCCTCTTTTCGAATAGCATTGATACGATCTAAGATAGCCTGTTTATCTGGCGTTAAGAAAGTCCCTTCAATCCCAACTAGAGTAGTACCAGAAGAAGTACTAGTGACCTCAGAGTTTAAGATATTGTAGGATTGACCATTGATTGCTTGAGTGGAAACCAGCCTATCATTAGCAGCTACTGATTGTGATGTAACAATTCCTACCCCAAGAAGTGATAGAGCTGAAATCGTTGCAAGTGTGAACTTTTTAGCTTTGGTATCCATTTCGTGTCCCCCTATTTTTATTTATTGTAAAGTAATCAGTTTGTCCTAAAATCTAGACTTTTTTGGACAAACTTGATAAAATGAAAGTGTAATAATAATTGGTCAAAATGCTGGATTTTAGAACCTTTTTTCTAACGAAAACGCTTCTAAAATAGACTGTATTTTCTGTCCAAAAAATCCTAGGTTTTTTGACAAGAACTATGAATTCTTTATCCAATTATGAAAGGTGCTTTTTGATACTCCTAAGATGTCTGCACCTTCTCGTAAGGTTATTTCTTTTTTCTTATATTGAGCTATCACATCAGGGAGATTATTCGGGACAATCAATTTTGGTCTACCGAATTTCTTCCCTTTTTTCTGTGCTTCCCGTATTCCTTCCCTTTGTCTTTGTTTGATTTGTTCTCTTTCAAACTGTGCCACATAAGATAGGACTTGTAAAACGATATCGGAGATTAGTTTTCCTGTGATATTATCATTGCTATTCTTTGTATTTAATAAGGGGAAATCTAAAACAGTTATATTTACTTTCTTTTTCTTAGTAATTGCTTGCCATTGTTCTAAAATTTCATCATAGTTTCTTCCCAACCTATCAATTGATTTAATAACCAATTCATCATTCTCTTTCAAGGTAGTTAATAATTTTTGATATTCCATTCTGTCAAAATCTTTTCCTGAAACGTAATCAATAAAAATATTTTCTTTTGATAATTTGTTTTCTACTAAGGCTGAAAATTGCCTATCAATATTTTGTTCTTTTGTAGATACTCGAACATAACCGTAACTCATAAAAACTCTCCTTTTTACACTTATTGTAAAATATAAAAGAGGGCAAAATGCCCTCAAGGAGTAGTGTATTCAATTTCTAGCAATTATATATTAGTTCAAACTACTTCATCAAGACTTAAAAGTATGTAAAAAATCACAAACTAAGACCTTCTTCATTCCTTTTCTTCAACTTTCCTAATTTCTATACCTATTTTTTATCAAAAATACATGTAAAACTCCAAATGATGCAAATAGACACTTCAACTGCACTTTTTAGCAAAAAATAGGCAGAACAAACGTCCTACCTACTAAAAATATGCTATTTTGAAAGGAAATTGATTTTTTACTGACACCCTAGGCAAGCTTGGGACAAATAAATCATTGATAGCAACATTTACGACATCCTATTTAAAGTTACTTCAATTTCTAATGTCCCCGCTATTTATAAGCCACCTCTGGTATGATCTATTCATAGTCAGAATAGATAACACCGTTCTAAATTACGATTCATAGTTACTCCTTTTTTGATTCGCTACTGCAAGATTCCTATTTACCTGATAAGAGGAGAGATGGTCCTCTTTACATGTGCAAGATAATTTTGAATCAGATTCATCATTTATCGTTTTGATTATTTTTTGACAAATTTTTCTGTTTTCTTCTCCGAAGACTTTAAAAATTTTTTTCTAATTAAATCATCCATATAGGGACCAAATATACCAACTACTAAACCAATAATAAAACTTTTAAAATCCATAATTACCACCAACATGTCGCTGCATATGCCACACCTCCAAGTATAGCTCCTCCCGCAGCACCAGTTGCTGCACCTTGCCATGTTCCTGTTTTAATTCCTAGCTGAAGACCTCGTGCTGCTCCTCCTCCAACACCTGCTTTGGCAAAATCTCCCCAATTGCATCCGCCACCTTCAAGGCAAGCGAGCATCTCAGTATCCATAATTTCAAATTGTGACATCGTTTTTGTATTCATAACGAATGCCTCCTTTTTTATTTTAATGCTTGTCTTGTTGCAAACTTGACAAGTTTGGTATAGCAGTGTTTATTAAATTGTTTCATCCAAATCTTGAATTACTGAAATAATCATTCCCTGTATTCCTCTTATTTATCTATTCGAAAACGAATTCAAAAATATAATATATGATATTCATTTTAATAAACTATATTAATAAAATGCATTGTAAACATTTCGCCCAAATGATCTACCAGCATTATAGATACCACCGAAAAATCTTCCCGTACTATCAATCACTTTGTGGACATCGATGTTAATATTACCTCTCCATGACACTCGACCACCCTCTACTGTTGCCAAATCTTTTTCTGTAAGACTTGTAAATTTTTCTTCAATTTTTATCATATTCATTATGTCTGTTCCTCTTTATCTATAATTTTTTATTGAAACAAATAATTGTAAATTGTTTCGCCAAACTTCTGCCCCGCCCAATAAACCGGTCCTAAAAGTAATGTCCCTAAAGCATAAATCCCAACTACTCCAACTATGAAAATGAATACTTTCACAGGAATTGACTGCAAACTGTAAAAATTCTCTACCCTAGTAATCCAACTTTCTATTATGCGTTCCATCAGCGCTCTTCCTTCCCTGTTAACGTCCACGACGCTTAGCATGTGCTCCTGAAGCACCATCTACCGCACCCAATAAAAATGTTCCTGCAATTGCGACTCCTCCAACTACTACCAGACCAAATAGCAAGCCTCCTTCTACATCGGCCAATTCCTCATGACTCATTACATGAAAATTATTTTCCATATTTTTAATTTGTTCCATCTTATTCTCCTTTTTTGATTCTTAACAATTGAAAAAGGTAGTTATTTGTATTTCCTTTTTCATATATTCTGTTCATTGTTGTAGGTAAGCTTCACTCTCTAAATATTATCTTAGAATCCAAATAATGCACGACGTAAAATGAACCCCACCATTAAACCATGTTGGTAACTTGCCTCACTACCACCCACCAGCAAGGCTAAGTCGCTTTCCTTTAATACTTCAATAGTATACTTATCATTCATTTCATTCATCTCTTATCCTCCTAAAAACCAAAACCTCTACGAAATCCAATGTACCAATCTACAAGGGTCTTCGTCCAATTTTCTCCACCTTGAATATCGGTCAATTCTTCCGAAGTTAGCTCAACAAATCCGTAATAATGTTCTTTCATTATTTTATTCCTTTCTTTTTCTTCTCACTTATCTATTCGAAAAAAATTTCGAAAACGTACAACTAAATTAAATTTTATTTAAAAAATAACTCAGTGAACCATGGGTAGAACATTGATATAAACATGAACTAGGCTCCTTTCTGTTTCCTCTTACTTATCTATTCGAAAAAAAGTTAAAAAAATAAGAATATCAGAAAATTTTCCGACATTCTTATTGATAAATTCATTCAAATCTAACAGATATTAGACATTAAGGTGTTTTTTTAGAGTTCTTCTGGCTGTTCGTGATACAGGGAAATGCAAGCCTTCTAACAAGGTCACTTCTGTGGCAGTCATCTCTTCAATGGCCTGTAAACTGACCAACGTATTGCGATTGGCATAGATAAAGTAATCTTTTTCAGCCTTGGCAGCTATATCCTTAAGACTGCCATAAATGGTCTTGATAGAATGATTGGCATAGTAGACCTTGATACGATGGGATTCCACTGAGGTTTCAAAGGCTAAAATCTCATGGTAGGGCAGAGTAAAGCCCCGTCTTCCCTCAAAACTATAGGTGAAGAGACGCATATTTTCCCTCTTGTCCACTGCCAGTACATAGTCCAGACAGCGCTCCAGCTGATGACAGTAGTCCGCCTCTGGCTGATCCTTGGAAATAAAATCCAAGGCAGATAAGTGGTAGCGAAAAGCTAGAGGTAAGGCCTCCGAGTGCGTGGACACAAAGACAATGCTTGTAAAAGGATCCCGCTCCCGAACCTGTTGAGCAACCTGAAAGCCCCGTTCACGCTCTCCATCAATCTCTAAATCCAATAAATAGAGTTGGTAATGGTCAAAATACTGAGAATACTTTTCAACATCTCCATAGCTTTTAGCAATATCAATTTCCAATCTTAAATTGCGAGAGCGACCGATATCTAGTAAAGTCTGCTCTATACGTCCCTGCTGAACTCTATCGTCTTCCAAAACTAAAATTCTCATTCCTCTCCCCCTCGTTTCTCATCCTTAAATGGCAATTCTAAATCTTGTCTAAAAGTCGTCTCTCCTAGCTGGGTATCTAAGTTCAAATCATAATGGAAAACCATATCTTCCAAGGTTGCTAAGCCCAGTCCACTGTGGTTTCCCTTGGTAGAGTAACCCTTTTGACTGAGAATGATGGGATTCAGTTCTTCTTTCTTACGAGTGTTTTCAATGATAAAACGAACACTCCTATCACTTGCCAACAAAGCAACCCGAATCTGCGGATTTTCCGCCTCACTGGCTGCTTCTAAGTCATTTGTCGTGAGGATAGAGAGGATACGGATAGCCTCCAACATCGGCAATGCCAGCTCTTCGACAATCCCCACCGTCTCCAAACTAAAATGAATTCCTTGATTATCTGCCACAATCATGGCTTTTGCCAAGGTATTGCGAATGGCTATATCTTGGATATTATGAAGATTAAAGGCCGTGTAGTCCGCCTTTCTCAGCTTTTCATTGGTCTTTAGAAAGACATCTTGATAAATAGTAGAAACCTCAGTCATATCTTGATTAGCTATGGCAGGCTCCATGCTGGCGACAATCCCTGCAAAATCATGACGGAAACCTCGAACCTCATCATAGAGATGACCCAACTTATCCACCATCCCTTGCAAGGAACGATTTTCTTCTTCCTGTCTCTGAATGGTCTGCTCATCACGATAAACCTGCTCTAAGTGTCTGATATAAAAGAGCCAGGAGAAAAAGAGAATGAAAATCAGGAGAGAAATGGTCGTGTCAAAGCGAACGTAAAAAGAACTATTTCTATTGGTCATGAACGAAGAGAATATCCTAAATCCAGTCAGAGGTAGGATAATGAAAAAGCTCTTACGATAGTGGGTTTTAAAAGTATCTGAAAAGAATAAATCCAAATCCAAAGACCAACGCTTCATAATTTTACAACATAGAAAGATTGATAATAAATCAAATATAGATATATATAAAGTAGAAAACGAATCTACGAAACAACAATGCTCACCAGATAATACACGAATCCAAATTGTCAAAAATAAATAACGAATACTTTGAAAGAAGAGAAAAAGATACAGAGAAAGAAAAAGAGATTCCCCTTTTCCCTTGTGCAATACTAATAAAAAAATACAGTAAAAGTAGATAAGAACTCCTATATGAAATAATTCTCCAAATGTTTGACGAGCAGATAAACTAATTAAAAATATAAGTATCCAATAACGTTTTTTATAAAATTCTGGGGAAATTTGAGCGCCCAAATAAATAGTAGGAACTATGGTTGAAACGACTACCAACAGTAGATATATCACAGAAAATAAGAATTCTAAAATAAGCATAAATAAATCTAATCTCTAACTAATACTGTGAATTTAAGCAACGTGTCTACCCGTACCAAATAATTTATTGCACCATTTTACAGTATCTTCAAAAATCCCTCCACCATTCACTTCCTCCAATACCTCTGGGGTTAACTCTTCAAATTGTTCCAATTCTACAAATGTATTTTTCATTTCCATGACAGACTCCTTTTCATTATTTTATAGATAACTCTATCCCCTGTTCCATCTACAAAAGGCTTTAGTTTCCTTTTAAAATACAAGAAATCTAAAGCCTCCTGAAAATGGTATATTGGTTAGAGTGTTAACGATTAGTTGTGAAGATGTTATTTTTATTTAACCACAACCACTTTATAATATTCGTTTGAGTGTGGAGATTCAATTTTAATTTTTTCACCATATAAACCATCGATTTCTTTATCCAGATAATCTGAAACTCCTGATGGCAAGCGTTTCATCTTAAGAATTTCACCAGATTGATCCGCATAGGCTAGGATGTGATAGTGGGTTGTAGCCATACCATCATCAATTAATACAAAGTAACCTGTTTTGAGCTTACCTTGCTCATTTTCTAAATAGTATAGTTTATTGTTATTGATTGTAAAGTGGGTAGCTCCAAGACGAAGTCGTGCACCTGGATTTTCTAAATAGGCATCATTACCAACTTTTTTAATCTCTGAATAGGTTGTCATTGCTGGGATATTAACCACACGATGTCCATTTTCATCAAAGTAGTAGCGATTTGGTAAGTTTTGGAAGTTCTGTACAACTGCCTTAGGATCAATTTCTTGTCCTTCTTCTTTATTATCCACTAAAGCTAAGGTAGTATTTGCAACCTCATCCCCATATTTGTTAGAAAACTTCTGGAACTCTGGTCTGATATACCAAGTGTTTTTTTCAATAATAACATCGTCACCTTTAGCATTTAGCAAATATTCTTGCCCATCTCCAAGTTTGACAATATCATGAATATTGTATCCAGCATCTTTTCTATTTGCTAGATAGCCATCCTTACCAATGACATAACTTTCCCCATCACTGGCTGGAACAGCTCTGTCTGCGACCATAGCACCTGATTTTTCAAAGTAAGCCCATTTACCATTTGCAGTCGCCCATCCTGTTGCCATAGCGCCACTGTCTTTGAGGTAATACCATGTAGATCCTTCTTTGTACCAACCTGTACGCATAGCACCACTATTTGCTAGTGAGTACCATGTATTTCCTTCCTTGTACCAGCCAGTACGCATGGCGCCACTATCTGCTAGTGAATACCAAGTATCACCGTCTTTGAGCCAGCCTGTCTGCATTTTACCAGTGCTGTCGAAGTGATACCATGAGCCAGCATTTTGTACCCATTTATCCTTAGCTAGACTGCCATCTTGAGAAAGATTCCAGTCAGCACCATTTTTAACCCAAGTATCTGCAGCCTGTGCTTGGTTGATAGATAAAAGCAGACCAGCACCTGCAAGCAAACCAAGAGTAAGTAATTTAGATTTTTTCATAGCTATTTCCTCCTTTATTGAACAGCTATAAGAGGGCTTCCCCTCTTTATTTAGCTATATTCTAATACTTTTCATTGTCAAAGTCAATAATATTGTGAAAAATTAGACAATATTACCAATATCTACGAATTGTATTTTGAGCTATACCATATTGCTATAACTCTATAAAAATCCTTTCTTTTTCTCCTTTTTGGAGATTAATTTTTTCTAACTCCATTATATCCCCTATTTGTCCTCAGATTTCTCCTGTCCCTAGAAAGACTAAATCTGTTCCTAAACGGTCATTTAAAGCAAATAAAAAATTCCAAAGCAAATGCCTTGGAACTCCTATTGCTATTTTCCTTGAATGATTTTAACCACATCTCCTACGCTCTGCAGTTGGTCAATTTCTTCGTCGCTGATTTCGATATTAAATTCATCTTCCAGCGTCAAGATAAACTCCATCAAGTCAACTGAGTCAGCATCCAAGTCGTCTTTCAGACTCAAGGATTCTGTCACGACAAAATCCTCTCCCTGTCGCTCTTGGATAATGGTTACAATACGGTCAAAAATTTCTTTTTCTGTCATCTCTTTTATTCTCCTGAAAATTCACGCGCAGTCTGGGCAACTACGTCTGTTTCTAGCATGGTACGAATCTGGCGAATCGTACTATAAACAGCCTTGGCATCGCTTGAGCCATGAGTCTTGACAACCGGTGCCTTAACACCAAACAAGACCGCTCCACCAACATCTGAATAGTTGAGCTGTTTTTTCAAACCTCTGAGGCTGTCCTTGAGAAGGAGTGCGCCTAGTTTCGCTCGGAGACCACCACCTGTAATAGCTGTCTTGAGCAAGCCCATGATTCCCATGGCTGTTCCTTCAATGGATTTGAGCACAGCGTTTCCCGTGAAACCATCTGCCACGACAACATCCGCAACGCCATTCATCAAATCACGCGCTTCCACGTTTCCGATAAAGTTCAAACTTTCATCAGCTGCTAGTAATTCGTAAGTTTCCTTACGAAGCGGGTCACCCTTGCTACTCTCTGTTCCGTTGTTAAGTAAGCCAACACGTGGTTGCGCAATTCCACGGACATTTTTAGCATAGAAGGAACCTAGAACCGCGTATTGATGGAGATGCTGGGCTGTATTTTCTGCATTAGCACCGAGGTCCAGCATGTCAAAACCTTTCCCATCAATAGTTGGCAATGTTGACATAAGCCCAGGACGATCAATATTCTTGATACGACCCACGATAAAGAATCCTGCTGCTAGTAAAGCACCTGTATTCCCAGCCGATAGGACAGCATCTGCCTCTCCATCTTTGACAGCCTTAGCCGCCAAGACCATACTGGCATTTTTCTTCTTCCGAATAGCTCTCGTAGGTTCATCGTCTGAATCAATCTTCTCATCCGTATGGATAATGCTGACGCGCTCTGTTGCTGTTAGATATTGCTTGATTTTAGCTTCATCTCCGTAGAGTTGAACCTCGATATCTGAAAAGTCAGCTAGGGCTTGATTTACACCCTCAACGATGGCTTGGGGTGCGTAATCGCCTCCCATGGCATCTACTGCGATTTTTTTCATTTGTTTTCCTCTTTTAGTAATTGTCCCCAGTCTGCTAGGGAATCAATAAATTTCTTTGATTTTAGGTGAATCCCAACGTACTCTTCGTAGAGTTGATCCATAAATTGGCGTAGCTCTTGCTTGATTTCAGGCTTGAGCGAAATGGTCTCCAAGGTCTCAAAATCAATGGCTTGAAACTGATTGAGCAGATAAGGGATATTGGGATTGAGATGGCAACGTCTCTCATCTTCATGATAATGGTCTGAACAGAGGCAGGCTCCATATTTGAAAGAAAAGTCAAAAGCCTGACCGACCCGATGGCAGAAGACACACTCATTAAAATTGAGGCCGATCCCAAATCTGGTCAAGATTTGGATTTCAAAAATATTGGTCAAAACCTGATAATCCAAACCTGCTTCCATCAACTCCAAAGTCTTTTGTAAAAAAGCAAACAAGGGAGCATCCTGCTGATTATCCTGCAAACTAGCATCTGCAAGAGCTGCCACATAGGTCGCATAAGCCATGACAAAAAGATCGCTATTAATCTTGGGAAAGGTCATCACCTCATGATAGTCCTCAATGTAACTGAGCCCATCATCATTGATTCGCAAGAGAAATCGTGCCAGCACCAAGGGCTGAATAACAGGAGCCAGTTTGGACTGGCCAGCATGTTTGACGAAAAACATCCGCTTACCAGCCTGCTCAGTAAAAATCTTGACTAGCTTGTCATCCTCACGAAAATTGCGATTGTAGAGCACCAAGCCTTGACTCGTGATAGACTGAATCATGCTTCTCTCATGTACTCCTCAAGTCGTTTCATGGCTTCTTTGATCGTCTCCATGCTGGCTGCATAAGACAGACGCACATAGCCTTCTCCGTAACGCCCAAAGGCAGCTCCAGGGATAAAGGCAACGGCCTTCTTCTGAGCAAAATCCTTGAGAAAGTCAAAGGAATCTTGATTATAGCCCGCTGGAATCTTAGCAAAGATATAGAAGGCACCGTCTGGTTTGATAATCTCAAAACCAAGAGCAGTCATTTTCTCGATGATATAGTCCCGACGCTGGATGTATTCCTTTTTCATAGGTTCCGCATCATTTTTACCAGCCGTCAAGGCTTCCACCGCAGCGTGTTGAGCCATGGTATTTGCAGCAGTAACCAAATACTGGTGACTCTTAATCAACTGGGCTGTGAAGGCCGCAGGAGCGAAAATCAGACCCAAACGCCAACCAGTCATAGCATGCGATTTCGACAAACCATTGATAATGATAGCCTGGTCTCTCAACATCGTTCCTAGAGATACATGGGCTTCCCCTGTATAGGTCAATTCTGAGTAGACCTCATCACAGACAACGAAAATCTCGTACTTGCGTAAAACATCTGCCAAGGCTTCCAACTGCTCCCGACTATAGGTAATTCCTGTCGGATTAGCTGGATAGTTGAGAATAACCGCCTTGAGCTTGTCACCTTGCTCCAAAATGGCCTTCTCCAACATTTCAGGAGTCAAGACAAACCCATTTTCAGTTGTATCAATCTCGACAACCTCTGCCCCAACTAGATTGACAATCGGTTCATAACCCGGATAAGCAGGAGCTGGCAAGAGCACCTTGTCTCCCTCTTCCAAAATAGCTGTCAAAGTAGCAGATAAGGCCTCTGTCGCCCCAATTGTAACCAAGATTTCATTTTCAGGAGCATAGTCCAGTTGGTACTTTTCCTTAACAAAGTCACTGGCTGCCTGACGTAGAGTCAGCAGGCCACTCATCCCTGTATAGTAGGATTGGTTCTGATCAATCGCTCGCTTAGCCGCCTCCTTGACATGATCTGGCGTTGTAAAATCAGGTTCCCCCAAGGTCAAACGCAAGACCCCAGGAATCTCCGAAATAGCCTGGTCAAACTGACGAATCAACGAAACTTGAATCTTATCTAACTGTTTATTAAAGCGCTTAGTTAAATCCATAGATACCTCCTACTTTCAAAACGTATCTCTATTATACTACAAAAGCCCCCCGACCGCAAAAATACATTAGAGAATAGCTTTCCACTTTCTATTTTACTTTTCCTGTTAACAGGTCTATAATGGTAACAGATTCTATTTGGAGGTTCTTATGTCATTTCTATCAAAAAATGAAGCAGGTATCTTGGCCTGCCTTCTCATTTCTATCGTATCTTGGTACTTAGGAGGATTCTTCCCTGTTATTGGCGCACCCGTGTTTGCCATTTTCATAGGCATGCTCCTACATCCCTTTCTCTCGCCCTATAAACAACTGGATGCGGGATTGACCTTTAGTTCTAAAAAATTGCTCCAGTATGCCGTTATCTTGCTTGGTTTTGGTCTCAATATCTCGCAAGTCTTCGCAGTTGGGCAATCTTCACTCCCTGTCATCCTGTCCACCATTTCAATAGCCTTGATTGTTGCCTACCTCTTCCAGCGCTTCTTTACACTGGACACAAAACTGGCTACCTTGATTGGAGTAGGTTCTTCTATCTGTGGGGGTTCTGCCATTGCGGCGACAGCGCCTGTTATCCACGCTAAGGAAAAGGAAGTAGCCCAAGCCATCTCCGTGATCTTTTTCTTCAATGTCTTGGCTGCACTCATCTTTCCAACTCTAGGTACCTGGCTTCATCTATCCAATGACGGCTTCGCCCTCTTTGCAGGAACTGCGGTCAACGATACTTCCTCTGTAACGGCTACCGCCAGCGCCTGGGACAGTCTCTACCAGACCAATACCCTCGAATCCGCAACCATTGTCAAACTCACACGTACTCTGGCTATCATCCCCATCACTCTCTTTCTCTCCTACTGGCAAAGTCGTGAACAAAAAAATAAGCAAGGATTACAACTGAAAAAAGTCTTCCCTCTTTTTATCCTTTACTTCATCCTTGCATCGCTCCTAACCACCCTTCTGACCTCTCTCGGTGTGTCTAGTAGTTTCTTTACCCCTCTCAAACAACTCTCCAAATTCCTCATTATCATGGCCATGAGTGCTATCGGACTCAAAACCAATCTGCTAGCTATGGTCAAATCCAGTGGAAAATCCATTGTTCTCGGAGCCATCTGTTGGATTGCCATCATCCTCACCAGTCTTGGTATGCAGACCCTTATCGGCATTTTCTAATACTCTTCGAAAATCTCTTCAAACCACGTCAACGTCGCCTTGCCGTATATATGTGACTGACTTCGTCAGTCTTATCTACAACCTCAAAACAGTGTTTTGAGCAGCCTGCGGCTAGTTTGCTCTTTGACTTTCATTGAGTATAACACAAAAGGTAGCCCACCAGCTACCTTTTCTTATGCTTCCTCAATTAAGCGAGTATGTTCTCTCTTGATGCAGCGATTCATCACAATGTCATCGCATCCACCAGCACGCAAAATCTCTTCCGCTTCTAGACTTTCAAGTCCTAGCTGTGCCCAAAAAATCTTGGCATCAGCCTTGAGAAAATCACGCGCCACATCTGGCAAAAACTCACTGCGACGGTAAACATTGACAATATCTACAGGAAAAGGAATCTCCGCTAGGCTAGCATAAGCCTTCTCACCCAAGATTTCACCACCTGCCGCCTTGGGATTGACTGGGATGATTTTATAACCCCGAGCCTGCATTTCCTTGGTCACTCGATTGCTAGTTGTTTCTTCACGGTCTGACAAGCCCACCACAGCAAGGGTTTTACTCGCTGTTAGATACTGACGAATCACGCCATCACTTGGATTGATAAATTCTTGACTCATAGAAATCCTCCTTTTTCATCAGTATAGCACAATTTGAAAAGGCTTGCAGAATTCTACTACAAAAAAGGAGGACTAGCCCCCTTTTTATTTAGCCTCGTACCAGGTTGCCCCTTCATTCTCATCTGCGATAAGAGGAACACTGAGTTGAATGGCTTCTTCCATGGTTTGTTTCACCAATTTTTTCATCTCTACCAATTCAGATTTAGGCACTTCAAGGACGATTTCATCGTGCACTTGTAACAGCATCTTAGTCTGATAACCACCTGCAACCAAGGCTTTATCCAGCTGGATCATAGCAATCTTGAGAATATCTGCTGCCGAACCCTGGATAGGAGAGTTGATAGCTGTCCGCTCTGCAAAACCACGAATATTAAAGTTTCGCGAATTGATATCTGGCAACTCACGGCGACGCTTGAAGAGGGTCTCTACATAGCCCTTATCACGCGCCTCACGCACCACTTCATCCATATAGTTTTTAATACCTGGGAAGCGTTCAAAGTAGGTGTCAATGTAGTCTTTGGCTTCCTTACGACTAATACCCAGATTATTAGACAAACCAAAATCTGAAATCCCGTAAACCACTCCAAAGTTAACTGCCTTGGCATTGCGACGGTCGTTTGCAGTCACATCCTCAGGACGCTCAATGCCAAAGACCCGCATGGCTGTCGAAGTATGGATATCTGCCCCCTCTTGGAAAGCCTTAATCAAGTGCTCATCCTTAGAAATATGCGCCAAAACGCGTAATTCAATCTGTGAATAGTCCGAGCTGAGAAGGACACTATCCTCCCACTCTGGCACAAAAGCCTTACGAATGAGACGCCCCTGTTCCAAACGCACAGGAATATTTTGCAAGTTTGGATCCACACTAGACAGACGCCCAGTCTGAGTCAAATCCTGCACATAGCGCGTGTGGATCTTTCCATCAGCCAAAATCCAGTCCTGCAAGCCAATTACATAGGTAGATTGAATCTTAGCAATCTGACGGTAGTCAAGAATTTTCTTAACAATTGGCGCAATAGGAGCTAGACGCTCCAACACATCCACCGCTGTCGAGTATCCAGTTTTGGTTTTCTTAGTGTATTCTAGAGGAAGTCCCAATTTTTCAAAGAGAAGTACGCCCAACTGCTTAGGCGAGTTGATATTAAACTCCTCACCAGCCAGTTCGTAAATCTCCTGAGTTAGTTTTTCAATGACAAGCTCATTTTCAGCCTGCATCTCAAGCAAGGTTTCTTTTTTAACCTTAATCCCAGCGATTTCCATCTTGGCAAGGACAAAGGCCAGAGGTTGCTCTATATCATAAAGAAGCTCTAACTGCCCATTTTCGCTAAGTTTTTCAAGCAAAACAGGCTCTGTTTCGACCAACACAGCAAGCTTACGAGCCAAATGTTCCAAGAATTTCTCGCGTCCAGGAATGACCTTCTTGACTCCCTTACCATAGAAAGTCTCATCATCAACCAAATAAGTCTGACCATAAAGACTAGCGATGGTCGCAATTTCATTGTCCTCCACAGTCGAAAGGAGATATTTAGCCAAACGGCTGTCAAAAGCAGGCGCCTGCAAATCAATACCCAAACGATTCAAGAGAACTTTAGCCTTCTTAAAGTCATAAACTCTCAGAGGTGTTTTTTCTAGAAAATCCTTAAAAATAGGCTCTTGCAAAAGCTCAAGCTTGTCTGTGGCATAGAGCTTATCTCCACAAGACCAAGCAAAACCAACCAAATCATCCGTATGGTAATTCTCACCAAAAAGCTCAAAATGGAAGATAGACTCTTCAGTCAGCATATCTTGACTGATTTGGTCAACAATAGTAAAGTCCAAACTCTCAGCCACATCAGCTGACGACACATTTAAAGCCTGCTTGAGCTGTTTGAAGCCCATCTCATCGTAGAATTTCCCGAGATTTTCAACATCTGGACCACTATAGACCAAATCCTCCAAACCAATCTCAATCGGTGCCTTGGTATCAATGGTCGCCAGTGTTTTCGACAAAAAGGCCTGTTCCTTATCATTGATGAGATTTTCCTTCATCTTAGAAGTCTTCATCCCATCGATATTTTCATAAATACCCTCAAGCGAACCATGCTCCAGCAAGAGCTTGATACCCGTCTTTTCACCGATTTTGGTCACCCCAGGAATATTATCCGACTTATCTCCCATAAGCGCCTTAAGATCGATAAACTGAGTCGGTGTAATGCCCATCTTTTCCATAAGATATTCTGGCGTAAAGGCCTCAAACTCAGCCACACCTTTTTTGGAAATTTCAACCACCGTATGCTCATCCGTCAGCTGAATCAAGTCCTTGTCCCCACTGACAATGGTAATATCAAAACCATCTTGTTCAGCTAATTTATCTAGTGTCCCAATAATGTCATCCGCCTCATACTGAGCCAACTCATAGTGACGAATTCCCATATGATCCAACAACTCACGAATGAAAGGAAATTGCTCACGAAACTCATCAGGAGTCTTAGCCCGACCACCCTTATAGTCCGCATACATCTCTGTACGGAAGGTCGTCTTTCCCGCATCAAAAGCCACCAAAATATGACTCGGCTCAACCC
Source organism: Streptococcus sp. 5004 (assembly GCF_013276755.1). GTDB lineage: Bacteria > Bacillota > Bacilli > Lactobacillales > Streptococcaceae > Streptococcus. The sequence continues at coordinate 48,659 of NZ_VMLP01000024.1, forward strand.
GTTCCAACAAATGGCTCAACATCAACTGAAAGCCATAAATCGCATTGGTATGCAAACCAGCCGCATTCTTAAAACGGTCCAACTGTTGATAGAGCGCAAAAAACGCCCGAAAAGCAACAGAAGACCCATCAATCAATAATAATTTTTTCTTATCCATACACCCATTATAAAGGAAAGCACCAAAAAATACCATTGGAAAGAGCCAGAGCAAGTATTTTTCAAACTTTTTCCGAATAAATAGATAGTAGCAGTGAATCTAGCAAACTTAGATTTAAAACTGTGGTATAATAAAAGGAGGAAAAGGATGATTCTCAGACATCCGGGCATTAGCCCAACCAATGACTTGGTAGCTAAGAAAATCTTTAGCAACCCAGAAATCACTTGTCAGTTTATTCGCGATATGCTGGACTTGCCAGCAAAAAATGTGACGATTTTGGAGGGAAGTAACATTCACGTCTTGCCTTCCCTGCCGTACTCAGCGCAGGATTTTTACACTAGTATAGATGTTTTGGCTGAGTTGGACAATGGGACACAGGTTATCATTGAGATTCAAGTTCATCATCAAAATTTTTTCATCAATCGTCTGTGGGCTTATCTGTGCAGCCAGGTCAATCAAAACCTCGAAAAAATTCGCCAACGAGAAGGTGATACTCACCAGAGCTACAAGCATATCGCACCTGTTTACGCAATAGCTATTGTGGATAGTAATTATTTCCAAGATGATCTAGCTTTCCACAGTTTTAGCATGCGAGAAGATACGACGGGTGAAGTCTTAACCATCACCAATAATGGACAAGAAAACCATCTAGTCAAGATGGCATTCTTGGAATTAAAAAAATACAGAGAAACCAGCAAAGACGAGGTTCGCAAGCCGTGGTTAGAGTTTTTTGGGAACAAACCCTTTACCCAACAACCCGAGCGAGCTATCAGCCAAGCAGATCAACTGCTGGACTACAAGAGCTGGTCCGAGGAGGACAGGAAGATGTTTAGTCAACTACGTATGCGCGAAGAACAAGCATTATTGGCCCATGACTATGCCTTGGAACAAGCGGAGGAAAAGGGCTTAGAACGTGGTCGTGCGGAGGGGATTGAACAGGGATTAAAAGTAGGTTTAGTAAATCTAGTCCGCCAAGGTCTCCTGACTTCCGAGGTTGCCAGCCAGCAGTTGAGCATGACTGTCGCTGAGTTTGAAGCATTGTTATAAGATTATACAATCACTAATCATGACCACCCCTAAAACGGGTGGTTTGTACCAGGGCTATAAGCCCAAATTACCAGCCAGCGCCTAAAGACGCTGGCTTTCACTTTGTTCAAGCCTCATTGCTCTTGACTCGTCACTTGCCTCTTAAAGAGGCTTTAGTATTACTTACCACTATCCCTAAAGGGATCCTCATATTCTTTTACACTCAATTTATCTAGTGCTATATCATGCTTTACTCGTTCTTAAATATTCATACTCGTGAAGAAATCATCCACTGGATAATTTCTTTACTCTTGAATATATTTCTTAATTGTGGCTTCATTGAGTCCCACCGTACTCACATAATAACCTTCCGCCCAGAAATGCCGATTCCCAAACTTGTACTTGAGATTGGCGTGTTTGTCAAACATCATGAGTGCACTTTTTCCTTTTAAATAACCCATGAAACTCGAAACACTTATCCTTGGTGGAATACTTACTAACATGTGTACATGGTCTGGCATTAAGTGACCCTCGATAATTTCAACTCCTTTATAACTACACAAGCGATGAAATATTTCGCCTAAACTACTTCGATATTGATTATAGATAACTTTTCGTCTATACTTAGGGGTGAACACAATGTGATACTTACAATTCCACTTTGTGTGCGATAAACTATGAGCCTTTTGTGCCATATTTTTCTCCTTTCGCTTTACAATTGACTTGAACACCTTTATTGTATCGTGTTCGGAGTTTTTTTGGTATAACCTTCGACGCGCACCCGCATAGCGGGTGGTTCTTTTGTCTCGCACCTAGCGGAGCGAGACGGACTAATAGTCACATAATAAAAGCGAACAAGAATGAAATATTGTCTTGTTCACTTTTTATTTTCTACTATCCAACAAAACCCTCACGCGATTATATACACAAAAAGAGAAGGTAACAAGTCCTTCTCTTTCATATTTTTAACTAATTAGTTTTTGCGTTTCACAAATGGAAGGGCACCAAGGAGCAAGCCTAGGAATCCTAATGATGCAATTGCAGCATTATCTTTGCCACCAGTGTTTGGAAGTTCTTTCTTATCTTCTGCTTTTGCAGCTGGTGCTTGATAAGTGTTGTCTTGACTAGTACCTGCTACAGCTGGAGCTGTCGGTGCTGGTGTTTCAGCTGTTGGTGCAGCTGGAGTATCTGTTCCAGGAGCTGGTGTAGATGGTGTTGTTGAACCTGGTGTAACAGATGGTCTGTTAATAATATAGCGATCACCTGGATACTCCCCACCATTTGCCTGATGGTCTAGGTTACTGTTACCTGAATCAGAACCAGTTACTGGACCTTCGTATGGGTTAACTTCATTTACCGCTGGTTTTACACCATTTAAAGCAATATTAAGTTCTTCTTCTAATGCTGTAGTATCTTTTCCATCAGCTTTATCTTTTGCAATTTGACGACGTAGTACACGAACTTCTTCTGCTTCACGGTCTGCTACATATGAATAATAATCTTCATCTGCTTGTTCTAATGCAGCTTTAGCTTCTTTTGCTTCTTTTTCTGCTTGTTTTAATGTTTCTTCTGCATCTTTTAATGCTGCTTCAGCTTTTTCTAAATCAGCTCTTGCTGCTTCTCTATATTGATCAGCTTGTTCACCGTCAGCATCTTTATAGCTTGCTAATTCTTTTTCAAATTTTGCTTTAGCTTCTTTTGCAGCTGCTAATTCCTCTTGAGCTGCTTTCACATTTTCTTTAGCTGCTTCAACAGCTGCTTTAGCTTCTTCTCTATTAGATTCAGCTTCTTTTTCATCATGTTTAGCTGCAGCTAATCTTTCTTCTGCATCTTTAACATCTGTATTTTCTTCATCTAAACGTTTGTTGATTTTATCTTGAGCATCAGCGTCAATTCCACCATTGATTGGTTTAACTTCGGTAACTTCACCAGATTCGTTACGTTTTAATTCAGCACCTGGAGCAGGTTTTGCATCTTTAACTTCTACAGGTGCATAGTTTTCACCATATTTTCCTGGGTCTGCTTCATCTGATTCAGTCTTGCTAGCTTCTGCTAAGTCTTTTAGTACTTCTTCAGGTGTGATTTGTTTTTCATCAATAGCTTTTAATAAATCTTCTTTACCGATAGCTGCCTTAGCTTCTAAGATTGCTACTTCTTTATCTTTAATTTTATCATTTTTATTAATAGCTTCTTCAGCTTGTTTTTCTAACTCTGTAAAGTAATCAGCGACATCTTCTTTAGTCACAGCAGTTGAAGCTGCTTCTTCAGCCTTCACAACTGATGGGTGAGAAGCAAGGAAACCTGTCCCTAAAACAGCTACACTAGCCAAGCTAGCAGTGAAAAGTTTTTTCTTATCCATAAAGTATTTACCACCTCTAATATCTTTTTACTTTCATTGCACCATTTTCTTTCGGAGAAATCAAAAAATAACATCCCTATTGACAAAAAAATAAGAGGAATTTCCCCTTATTTCTTTATTATATTCATTATACCCACTCACCATTGGCATTTACTGTGTAACCATCGATAGTTGTGTTCACAGCCAATGCACCTGATGAATATGAGTAATACCATTTACCGCTAACTTGGTACCAACCTGTCTTCATAGCACCTGAGCCAGCAAGATAATACCATGTACCACCTTGCTTGAGCCAACCTGTTTGCATAGCACCTGAAGCATTGAGGTAATACCAGTTACCATCTAAAAGCTTCCAACCAGTCTGCATAGCACCTGAACCGTCAAGATAATACCATGTACCATTGTCTTTTATCCATCTAGTACCCATTTTACCTAAACTGTCAAAATGGTACCAACTACCATTTATAAATTTCCAGCCTGTCTGCATAGCACCTGAGTCGTTAAGATAGTACCAATTACCATCAACTTGTTTCCAACCAGTTTTCATCACACCAGTTTCATCCAAGTAATACCATGCCCCATCTTTGACCCAACCTGTCTTCATTCCATCTTCTTTAGAGAAATAATACCAATCCAGTCCAATTTTCTTCCATCCAACATGACGATTTCCCTCATCATCAATGAAGAATTTTTTACCATCAATTAAAACAAGACCTGGTTTAAGGACACCTTCCTCATCTAAGAAATAATGTTTCCCGTCTACTGTAATATCCCCTGTTAGACGAACACCTTCTTTTAGATAGTAAGTTTTATCAGCAATTTTGATAAAGCCAGTTTTCTTATCACCATTTTCAACAAAATAGTAAACCTTATCAGCAACTTTTACAAAGCCTAGCTTTTTAACACCATCTTTTTCATCTAAATAGTATTGCTTATCACCTGAAGTCAATAGACCTTTTTTCATAGCTCCATCAGCTTCAAAGTAGTAAGTCTTATCATCGATTTTTTGCCAACCACTAACCTTTTTACCATCCTTGATATAGTAGACTTTTCCGTTCTCTGTTTTGAACTGACCTGCCGCTGCAGACTGATTTTGGTTAGTATTAGTTGTTGAATTTGAGCGATAGATATGGTAAAGTGTATCACCTTTTAATTCACCAGTAACATAAGTATAGTTGGCAATATCCAGACGACTGGTATCAGAAGCTGCAGAGCCTGTACGTGGATCTTTAATATCAACTGGAACATCACTACCAGGTTTATATTCTACAAAACGAACTTTTTTTACTGGAGAATTAGAATTTGTTGTTGAGCCATTATTATTGTTTGCACCAGTACTATTTTGGTTATTATTCCCATTAGCATTACTAGTGCTACCATTGTTTTGGTTGTTATCTCTATGGTATGGATTGGTCTGAGTACCAGAATTCGTAGTACCTGTCGTAGCAGTAGGCGCATACATATGATACATAATACCATCTTCTTCTCTACTAGAAGTATAGATATAACTTGCAATTTCAGGGTGATTCTCAATAGATGCAGCTGTCACAGCAGCACCTGTAAGTGCAGCTTTGATATCTACAGGTCCACCATTTTTAAATGTTGCATAGTGGACTTCTTTAACCGTAGAAGTTGTTGAAGTCGTTGTTGCCCCTGTTTCGGCAGCTTTTACTTGTTGAACTGAAGCCATAGCTAGCACTGAAGTAGCTAGTAAGATACCTGTTAGTGTTTTCTTCATGAGAAGAACCTCCTTTATTAAATGGTTAAATTTATATAGATTATATCTCTTTCCTATAATAAATGCAATAAAAAAACATAAAAAGTGTAGAAATATTTAACAATAACAGAAAGAGAGCGGTTCAAACCACTCTCTTTGTTATTTTATACCCATTCACCGTTGGCATTTACATAGTAGCCACCGACTGTAGTATTTACTGCAAGGGCACCTGAACTATAAGCATAGTACCATTTACCACCAACTTGGAACCAGCCAGTTACCATAGCACCTGAACCTTTAAGGTAGTACCATGAATCACCTACTTTAGCCCAACCTGTTTGCATAGCACCTGAACTGTTTAAATAGTACCAAGTGCTACCATCTTGCAACCAGCCTGTTTGCATTTCGCCTGAACCATTTAGGTAGTACCAAGTGCTACCATCTTTAACCCACCATTTTTGCATGATGCCTTCAGCGTTAAAGTAATACCACTTACCACCATCTTGTAACCAGCCAACTTGACGTTTGCCTTCTTTATTTACATAAATCCAGTTACTATCAACTTTATTCCAGCCAGCTTTTGTATTAGATTCATCTGTTAAGAAATATGTTTTACCATCAACGGTAATTTCCCCAAACTTACGTTCACCTTCTTCAGTGACATAGTAATACTTATCGCCAGCACCCTTGATAAGACCTGTCTTACGCTCACCTTCTGTAGTAATGTAATACCATTTTCCAGCACTATCTTTTACAATACCTGACTTGGTTGTACCGTCTTCAGCAAAGAAGTACCATTTATCACCTACCTTATGCGCTCCAATTGTCACAACACCATCTTTGACAAAATAAGTTTTTCCATTTTCAGAGATAATCTCTGTCTTACGAGCTCCATCTGACACAAAATAATAGGTTTTTTCTCCTACTTTAATGAAACCAGTTTTCTTAACACCTTGTCCGTCTAGATAGTAACGTTCAGATGTGTTTTCAAGAACTCCGTGAGCCATAACACCTTCACTATCAAAATAGTAAGTTTTTCCATCAACATTAGCCCAACCTTTTACAGGATTTCCTTTATAGTAAAGATAACGATTACCAGCAGACACACGCCATTTTACATCTTTATCAGAAGTTTTATAGCCTTGAGTATTTAACTCACTGACAGACGCATCGGGATCGTTTACATAATCATCAATCTTTGTCCCTTTCTCAACGAATAAGTAGTATTTTCTTCCCCCTTCAACATAGGCACGTTGAAATTCAAATCCTTCAATTGTCGAATGTTTAGAGATCGGCTGATTCCCATCTTCAAAAAATACTGTCTTACGTTCTTGTGAACGACCATTAATCACTGTGATCCACTCAGTTCTATAAACAACTTCTTCCGCACTTACTGGACGAGCTGTAATTGCAGAGTAACTGGTTAAAACTGCTGCACTTGCCATTGTCAAGCTAGCTACTGCTAGGGCTAAAGCTTTTTTATTTTTCATATGAGCATTCTCCATGTTTAAAATTTTAGGTAATAAACCTAGTTTTATTGTATCTTATTTTTTAAAAAAATTCTAAAAAAAACTGAACTTTTTATGGAAAAAATAAAAAGCAGAAGAAATCTCCTGCTTTTTTGATTAAACTAGATTATTTAACCCATTCACCGTTTCCGTTTACAGTGTATCCACCTACAGTAGTATTAACTGCAAGGGCACCAGAACCGTCAACGTAGTACCATTTACCAGCAACTTCAAACCATTGGCTAGCTTTCATAGCACCTGATGCTTCAAGGAAGTACCATTTGCCACCGTGTTGCAACCAACCAGTTTCCATAGCACCTGAACCATTTAGGTAGTACCAAGTGTTACCATCTTTAACCCACCATTTTTGCATTACGCCTTCAGCGTTAAAGAAGTACCATTTACCGTCGATTTGTTTCCAACCAGTAACTTGTTTGTTGTTGTCATAGTAGTGCCAGCCGTTTTCACCTTGAACCCACTCAGTACGAACAACATTGTAGCTGTCAGTTTTTTCAATTTCAACTGATGCATTTACATACATATCATTATTTTCGTTACGTCCAACTGCATCTGCTGTAAATAGTGAAGATTTTGTTAGGCGCTCAGGTAAAAAGTAACCTTTTGGTACTGTCAAAATACGGTAAACCGCTACTCCACCCTCGTGTAATTCAAACTCAGCATCACCTGCTTCATTTGTCTTAGCACTTACAAGAGCTGGGGCATCTTTAACAGGTTTTCCACCTTGAGCATTCAAGAAATCTTCAGTAGTTTTGTAAACTAATAGCTCAAATTCAACACCTGCAACTGGTGCACCTTGTTTATCTTTAACGTTGATACGTCCATGTGTTCCATTTGTGAATGGTACAACCTTTTGAACTTTACCATCTTTAAGATTAAATTGGCTATCATATGGATTAGATACTTTATCCTTGAATTGATTGTTAGGATTAATTACCAAATAAGTATAAGTAGAACCATCTGCATATTGAACAGATACTACTTTATCTCCATTTGCTAGAACTTGTTCAGCACGGTTAGTTTCAGTTGCTTTTTCCACTTGTGAAGGATCGTAAGTTTTTTCAACTTTTCTAACTGATGCTGCTTCTTCAGGTGTCAATTGTCTGTCAGCTGAAACAGCTTGTACAGCACCAAATGCTGCAAGAGCGACTGCGCTTGTCAATAAAACTTTTTTCATCGTTTTATCTCCTTTATTTTTCTTTAAAATATTTTTTCGTAAGACTATCTTACTACCATACAGTATATAAATATTTGCAGGATTTGTCAAGGGTTTTCATCAACTTTTTACCTATTTTTTTCAAAAAAGGGGAAAAAACGTCTTTGTGAGATGAAATACTCTTCAAATACCGTATCTCACAAGTGAAAATCTCACAAATTTCTTAAACCCTGAGTCAAACCTCACATATCTAATCCATATCGATAGTTGGATAGAACTCACTTCCATGATATTATCCTATAACCCCTTCCAAATGTCAAGCAAAAATGACAAGTATTTTAGAAATAACTCGCCATTTCATTAACTTTCTACTATTTAAAATGTGACCTCATAGCAAGGACTCGAACTCAGCTACTGACATGCCCAATTGTTCACTCGCAACCTCGGATGTCAAAAGACCTTTATGTACTAGATTTACTAAACCTACTTTTAATCCCTCTTCAATGCCTTCTTCGCGCCCTTTTTCAATACCCTCTGCACGACCACGTTCAAGTCCACGCTCTAAACCTTGTTCAATACCTTCTGCTCGACTACGCTCAAGACCTCGTTCCAATCCCTGTTCAAGACCTTCCGCTCTAGCTGTTTCCAAAGCATAGTCCTGTGCCAACAAGGCTTGTTCTTCTCGCATACGTAGTTGACTAAACATCTTCCTGTCCTCCTCGGACCAGCTCTTGTAGTCCAGCAGTTGGTCTGCTTGGCTGATGGCTCGCTCGGGTTGTTGGGTAAAGGGTTTATTCCCAAAAAACTCCAACCACGGTTTGCGAACCTCGTCTTTGCTGGTTTCTCTGTATTTTCTTAATTCCAAGAACGCCATTACTATGATGACCTTATAAGAGTGCCTCAAACTCAGCTACTGACATACCCAATTGTTCACTCGCGAATTCGGAAGTTAAAACATGTTGGCGTACTAAATCTAGAAAGGTAAAGATTTTCCCACGCTCCAGTCCCTGTTCAACGCCTTCTGCTCGTCCTTGTTCAAGACCCTCTGCACGACCACGTTCAAGACCTCGCTCTAAACCTTTTTCGATTCCTTCCGCTCTAGCTGTTTCCAAGGCATAGTCATGAGCGAGTAAGGCTTGTTCTTCACGCCTGCGTTGTTCACTAAACATTCTCCTGTCCTCCTCGGACCAGCTCTTGTAGTCCAGCAGTTGGTCTGCTTGGCTGATGGCTCGCTCGGGTTCTTGGGTAAAGGGCTTGTTGCCGAAAAACTCCAACCATGGCTTGCGAACCTCATCTTTGCTGGTTTCTCTATATTTTTAGGTCTTATTTATGATGGTCTTTCAATAGTTCTTCAAACTCAGCCACGGTCATGCCTAATTGCTCACTCGCAACCTCAGGTGTTAGAAGACCTTGACGTACTAGATTTACTAAACCTACTTTTAATCCCTCTTCTCGCCCTTTTTCAATACCCTCTGCACGGCCACGTTCAAGTCCTTGTTCAATACCACGCTCCAGTCCCTGTTCAATACCTTCCGCCCTAGCTGTTTCCAAGGCATAGTCATGAGCGAGTAAGGCTTGTTCTTCACGCCTGCGTTGTTCACTAAACATTTTCCTATCCTCCTCGGACCAGCTTTTATAGTCTAGCAGTTGGTCTGCTTGGCTTATGGCTCGCTCAGGTTGTTGGGTAAAGGGCTTGTTACCGAAAAACTCCAACCATGGCTTGCGAACCTCGTCTTTGCTGGTTTCTCTATATTTTTTTAGTTCTAAGAACGCCATCTTAACTAAATGGTTTTCTTGTCCATTATTGGTGATGGTTAATATCTCACCTGTCGTGTCCTCTCGCATACTAAAACTGTGAAAGGCTAAATCATCTTGAAAATAATTACTGTCAACGATAGCAATAGCGTATACTGGTGCTATGTGTTTATAACTTTGGTGAGTGTTTCCTTCTTGTTGGCGAATTTTTTCGAGATTTTGATTGACCTGACTACACAGATACGCCCACAGGCGATTGATGAAAAAATTCTGATGATGAACTTGAATTTCAATGATAACCTGTGTTCCATTGTCCAACTCCGCCAAGACGTCTATACTGGTATAGAAATCCTGAGCCGAGTAAGGCAGGGAAGGCAAGACATGAATGTTACTTCCCTCCAAAATGGTCACATTTTTAGCTGGCAAGTCCAGCATATCGCGAATAAATTGACAAGTGATTTCTGGGTTGCTAAAGATTTTCTTAGCAACCAAATCATTAGTTGGGCTAATGCCCGGATGACGTAAGGTCATATTTCTTCTCCTTTCATTATAGCACATTTTTAAATCTAGGTTTACTAGATTCTCTGGCTCTATCTATTTATTCGGAAAAGAGACGAAAAAAAATAAAAGTTATTAAAATTATTGTTTATCCTTAATTTTGTCTGTATTAAAAAAGGTTTCGACACCTAATTTTTAAAATTAAAGCACACTGAATCTAGGAACGATTTGAATCATCTTGACCTGCTCTTGGTATTCTTGACTGAGTTTCCAAATCTTCTTTACAGACGGAAAGAGCATCATCGTGTTCCTTGATGATTCTGATTTTCTCACCTTGTTCAGCTATTACATCGTCCGCTATAGCGATTCCAAAATCTCGCATCTTATCCTTCATTCATCTTGGTAATCAACTTCTTAATGTTTGGTTTCTCATCTGGATTGTCAAAGATTCTCTGAATAATAGCTTGAGCAAATAAATCATTCCTTAGTTCAACCAATCCACAATATATCTTTCCAATTGCTTGGCAAACCAATCTTACTAGATAATATGATATTTGACTTTTCCATCAACTGTGCCTCTAAACTCATTAAAAAATCGTTCCAATCTTGAACAAAAGAATGTGAATGATGTTGTATAAGATTTTTCATAGCTAAAAGATAAGCAAATAAATCGTTATTATGGGTCTTTTTCTTTTTAGTCTCTGCATTCTTGTTTATTTGACGCAAATCAGCTGAAAAGAAACTTGGACTTGCTATTGTAAAATTTTGACCATATAGTCTTAAATGATGTGCTGTCCTATTTCTCATATACCATGTAGCTGAAACCCAGCCAAATAATTTACTCCGGATTTCTTCTCCATGAATTTTAGAATTTACCACACCAGTTGATAAAAATGTAGTATCTATCCAATACTCCCGGTACTCTTTTTTCAGTGCACTTATAAAACGAGTTGTTTCCCCAAAAGTCATCTCTTGAAAAAGAACCCAAATTGGAAATTTAGAACCTTTATTTTTGATATGATGCTGTATTGAAAGACTTTGATTCTCTGATAAATGTTTTTCTATAATTGAAATAAATTCGTGATATAATTCAGAGTTTTCATAAATAGTTTCATCCAAGTAACACTCACCTTTTTGATATTTTCCATTATATTGCTGACAAAGCGATTCAATAAAAGTTGATTTTATAAACTGCTCTAATCTACCAGAAAATATAAACAGAAACTGTGACAACCAGTCATTAAATTCATACAATAAAATCGCTGCTTGAAATTTTCCTTTATGAAGATTATCTGGAACCTGTTTAATAAAAGCAGAAAACGAATAGTAACTATGGCAACGTAAAAAATTTTTGGAATCTAGTTCCTCTTCAGGTGACATATCTAGCTTATCTGAAAGATAACTTACCAAATCTTCAAGAGGTAAAAATGCTTTCATTTCTCTCTTTAAATCTCTTGACAAAGAAATACTATTATCAGTTGTGTACATCATTAACCTTCTAAATCTATAAAAAAATGACTCCAGTTGCTATGAAACAGGGAGCAAAAGGAGTGCTTGTATCTAAATACTATACTATTCTATAAAAAAAGTCAAGTAAACTTGATATTTTTTCAATTTGTGTCTAATTGTTCACTCGCAAATTCGGAAGATAAAGCATGTTGGCGTACTAAATCTAGAAAGGCAAAGATTTATCCTTCAACTTTCCCACGCTCCAGTCCCTGTTCAAGACCCTCTGCACGGTCCGTTCAAAGCCTTGTTCTTCAGCTTGCTCCAAGGCATAGTCCTGTGCTAACAAGGCTTGTTATTCGCGCATACGTAGTTGGCTAAACATATTCCTGTCCTCCTCGGACCAGCTCTTGTAGTCCAGCAGTTGGTCTGCTTGGCTGATGGCTCGCTCGGGGTGCTGGGTAAAGGATTTATTCCCGAAAAACTCCAACCATGGCTTGCGAACCTCGTCTTTGCTGGTTTCTCTGTATTTTCTTAATTCCAAGAACGCCATTATTGTGACGTTCTTACAATAGTGCCTCAAACTCCGCTACTGACATACCCAATTGTTCACTCGCGAATTCGGAAGTTAAAACATGTTGGCGAACCATGTCTAAGAAGGCAAAAAGTTTCCCACGTTCTAACCCCTGTTCAATACCCTCTGCCCTAGCTGTTTCCAAGGCATAGTCATGAGCGAGTAAAGCTTGTTCTTCACGCCTGCGTTGTTCACTAAACATCTCCCTGTCCTCCTCGGACCAGCTCTTATAGTCTAGCAGTTGATCTGCTTGGCTGATAGCTCGCTCGGGTTGTTGGGTAAAGGGCTTGTTACCAAAAAACTCCAACCACGGCTTGCGAACCTTATCTTTGCTGGTTTCTCTGTATTTTTTTAATTCCAAGAATGCCATCTTTACCAGATGGTTTTCTTGACCATTGTTTGTGATGGTTAAGGCTTCACCTGTCGTGTCCTCTCGCATACTAAAGCTATGGAAAGCTTGATCATCTTGGAAGTAGTTACTATCTACAATTGCGATAGCGTATACTGGTGCGATGTGTTTGTAACTCTGGTGTGTATCACCTTCTCGTTGACGAATTTTTTCTAGGTTTTGATTGACCTGACTGCATAGGTAAGCCCACAGGCGATTGATGAAAAAATTCTGATGATGAACTTGGATTTCGATAATAACCTGCGTGCCATTGTCCAACTCAGCTAAGACGTCTATACTGGTATAGAAATCCTGCGCTGAGTAGGGCAGGGAAGGCAAGACATGAATATTACTTCCCTCCAAAATGGTTACATTTTTAGCTGGCAAGTCCAGCATATCGCGGATAAATTGACAAGTGATTTCCGGATTGCTAAAGATTTTCTTAGCTACCAAATCATTGGTCGGGCTAATGCCCGGATGTCTGAGAATTATATTTCCTCTCCTTTCATTATAGCACATTTTTAAATCTAGGTTTACTAGATTCACTGCTACTATCTATTTATTCGGAAAAGAGACGAAAAAAACCTGAGAATCATCTCAGGCTTGGTCATTAAATTTTTTTCTCAATACCGAAAAGTGGAGAAAGTGGTCGTTTTTCATGGATACGTACGATAGCATCACCTAGGAGATGAGCGATTGAAATCTGCTCAATCTTATCAATCAAACGCTCTTCTGGCAGATAGATGGTATCCAAAACAACCAATTTCTTAATAGCTGATTTTTGGATATTGTCCATAGCAGGACCAGAAAGAACTGGGTGCGTACAGCTTGCATAGACTTCAACAGCACCAGCTTCTGCAAGAGCATCTGCCGCATGACAAATCGTTCCAGCAGTATCAATCATATCATCAATCAAGATACAAGTCTTGCCTTCGACCTTGCCGATGATGTTCATGACTTCACTAGTATTCATCTTATCAACGCTACGACGTTTGTCAATGATAGCGATAGATGTTTTCAAAAATTCTGCCAACTTACGAGCACGAGTCACCCCTCCATGGTCTGGGCTGACAACCACATAGTCAGAACCAACCATGCCACGACGCTCAAAATAATCCGCAATCAGAGGAGCTCCCATCAAGTGATCCACAGGAATATCAAAGAATCCTTGAATCTGTGCAGCATGCAAGTCGATTGTCAATAAACGATCCACTCCAGCTACTTCAAGCATATTTGCGACAAGTTTTGAAGTGATTGGCTCACGCGCTCTCGCCTTTCTATCCTGACGTGCATACCCATAGTAAGGCATGACAACATTGACAGATTCTGCACTCGCACGCTTCAAAGCATCCACCATAATCAAAATTTCAAGCAGATTGTCATTTACAGGCGAACTAGTTGATTGTAGGATAAAGACGTGTTTCCCACGGATTGATTCTTCGATGTTGACCTGAATCTCTCCATCTGAAAATTGGCGAACACTTGATTTTCCCAACTCTATCCCAATCTCCTGCGCCACACGTTCTGCCAATTCTTTATTAGAAGAAAGGGCAAACAGCTTTAAATCAGAAAAAGACATGATTTCCTCCGGTATATATGTATCGCTTGTGCTTTTCACAAGATTTTTCCATCTACCATTGTAGCGCTTTTTGCACTATTTTTCAATCAAAAATAAAAGAAGGGCAACATATTTGTACCCTTGCATCATTCTTTTGAAAAATATTCTAGTTCATTATCTCATCGTGCTTCTCAACAAAGCGATAAGCCTGATAAAAACCGTAAAGAGCAATAGCTGTAACTACTGGAATCGCTAATGGCAACTCTGTCTCCAATTCAACAAAAGGAGAGTTAAACAAGAAATGAATTCCCAAGGCTAAACCTAGGAAAATAATCCCCTCTTTCTTGCCAGCCTTCTGCCCTTTATAGGCTCTGTAAAGCAAGTAAACACCTACTACAGCCAGACCTGAAAAAGTCCAGTGAGAGGCAATTCCTGAGATGATACGCTCTAAAATCCTCGCAATAGTAAAGTCAAATCCCTCTGGCAAATCCGTACGAATATAGCCAATATCCTCAATCATCTGGAATCCCAAACCAGAAGCAATCCCAAGTAAAAACAAAGATTTTAATTTTCGCACGGGAATCAAAGCTAAAACAAAAACAAGTGGCAACAATTTCAAGGGTTCTTCTACCAAAGGAGCCACAATAGCACTTTCAAAGGCATTTAAAAATCCACTATCTGGGAAAAGAATACCCAGCAAATCATGGATATAGGTATTAGCAAAACTAGATAGCCAGCCTGAAAGGAACATCCCACCCAATAAAGACAAAATCAAGGCCTTCTTTGGTAATTCCCATTTTTTCCCAATACGGAAAAGGAAATAAAGAGCCGGAATCATGTAAAAGAGAGCTAGAAAGATAGAAACTCCCATTAGTCCATATTCCGCAGCTGACATCGAACCATCCGTATAGTAGATAGTTTCATACTGCAAACCAATACATAGCAATAACATAAAAATAAATAAAATACTGTTTTTCTTCATACACTTTCTTTCTAAATGAAGTATTTATAATTCTACGACTGTCATACTTCCTGTATCTACATCATAAATGGCACCAGAGATAATGACATCATCTGGTATTAGGGGAGACTTGATAAGGAGTTGCATGTCCTCACGTACACTCTCCTCTATATCTTGAAAGGGCAAGAAGTCCTGGCCTGACACATCGACACCTAGTTCCTCTTTCAGATACTCCTGAAAAGGACCATTTTCAAAGGTCTGAGCACCACAGTCTGTATGGTGCAATACCACAATCTCTCTTGTCCCCATTTGTTGCTGGGAAATCACCAGCGAACGAATCATGTCCTCAGTCACTCGACCACCTGCATTCCGCAAGATATGAGCATCCCCAAGTGCCAATCCCAAAGCTGGCGCAACGTGCAAACGAGAGTCCATACAGGTCACAATGGCTACTCTAGTTTTGGGTTTAAGTGGTAGATTTAACTGCCCATGTAGGGCAACATAAGCCTGATTGGCTTGCATAAACTGTTCAAAATACGACACGATTCCCTCCTCGAAAATTTGATAGTCAAATATTTCTCCTATCTTATCATTTTTAAGAGGATTTGTCACGGATTATGCAAAGACCTTTTTCAAAACTTCCTGAATCGTTGTTACGCCAATGACCTGAATTTCCTTGGGCGGAGTGATTCCTGTCAAGGAATTTTTGGGTACATAAATCTTAGTAAAGCCCAATTTAGCAGCTTCGTTGATACGTTGTTCGATACGATTCACGCGCCGAATCTCTCCTGTCAAGCCCAGTTCTCCCACAAAACATTCCTGAGGATTAGTTGGCTTGTCTTTATAGCTCGAAGCAATGGCAACTGCAACTGCCAAGTCAATGGCAGGTTCATCCAATTTGACACCGCCAGCAGATTTGAGATAGGCGTCCTGATTTTGCAAGAGAAGACCTGCACGCTTTTCCAAAACAGCCATAATCAAGCTAGCACGATTAAAATCAAGTCCCGTCGTCGTACGCTTAGCATTTCCAAACATGGTCGGTGTTACCAAAGCCTGAACCTCCGCCAAAATCGGACGCGTCCCTTCCATGGTCACAACGATAGAGGAACCAGTCGCCCCATCCAAACGCTCTTCTAAGAAAACTTGACTCGGATTGAGGACCTCAACCAAACCGCCCGACTGCATCTCAAAAATCCCAATCTCATTAGTGGAACCAAAACGGTTTTTGACTGCCCTCAAGATACGAAAGGTATGGTGGCGCTCCCCTTCAAAGTAAAGCACCGTATCCACCATATGCTCCAACATTCTCGGCCCAGCCAAGGTTCCTTCCTTGGTCACATGACCTACGATAAAGATGGCAATGTTATTGGTTTTGGCCAGCTGCATAAGTTCAGCCGTCACCTCACGCACTTGAGAAACAGACCCCTGCACCCCTGAAATCTCAGGAGACATAATGGTTTGGATAGAGTCAATAACGAGGAAGTCTGGCTGGATTCTCTCTACCTCTGCGCGAACACTTTGCATATTGGTCTCTGCATAGAGATAAAACTCACTATCAATATCTCCCAAGCGTTCCGCTCGCAACTTGATTTGCTGGGCAGACTCCTCCCCACTGACGTAGAGAACCGTCCCCACTTGAGACAGCTGGGTTGAGACTTGTAAAAGAAGGGTTGATTTCCCAATCCCAGGATCCCCACCTATGAGAACGAGACTTCCTGGTACCACTCCACCTCCAAGTACACGATTAAATTCCTCCATCTCCGTCTTGGTTCGATTGACATTGATTGAAGTCACTTCAGCCAGTTTCATGGGCTTGGTTTTCTCACCTGTCAAGGACACACGCGCATTCTTGACCTCGGCAACCTCAACCTCTTCTACAAAAGAAGACCAAGACCCACAGTTAGGGCAACGCCCCAGATATTTAGGGGAATTATACCCACAATTTTGACATACAAATGTCGCTTTTTTCTTTGCGATGATAAACCTCTTTCTATATCTCTAACTCACACTCAATCACTTGGCAAAAATCAATCTTCTCATTTGGCACAAACTGGCGCATAAGCATGTTGTGAGTTACCACTATCACGGTCTGGTAATCTCGATACTTAGCCATGCATTCTAGAAAACGAGACTTCATTTCCGTAGCTGTCTCATATTGAATAGGACTATTAGGAAGTAACTCCCCCTTGTTTTCTAGAAACATAGTACGAGCTTTTTCAAAATTATCTGTGCTACTTTCATAGACCTGCCATTCATGCAATAATGGCTCCACTCTCAAAGGAAGTCCCGTAGCACAAACTACATAAGAAGCCGTTTCTAAAGCTCTTGTGACTGCAGAAGATATGATTATTTCAGCTGAAAGGAGTAAAGGATTGGTGCTCAGTTCCTGAGCTTGCTGCCGTCCCTTCTCAGACAAGGGCGCCAAATCTATCCCAAATCCCGTATAAGAACGCTCCTCTAACTCACGATAATCTGGCTCCCCGTGACGTACAAAGATAATCTTCATTCTAGTGCCCAGTCGATCCAAATCCACCAGTTCGAACGCCATCAGCCGCATCTCCATCTGCGATTAAGAAAGGTGCAAAGACAGCCTGGACAACACGTTCCCCAACTTCAAGAATAACCTCTTGGTCTGTGATATTCTTCATCTGCGCAAAAATATGCCCTTCATTCCCAGGATTTCCATAATAATCCCCGTCAACGACCCCAACTGAATTAATTAAAACCAAGCCCTTCTTACGAGGGTTTGAAGAACGATCATAGAGGTAGAGAACCTCAGTCGGCTGCATATAAGCCTTAACCCCTGTCGGAACTAATACAATCTCTCCTGGCGCAATAACCATACGTACTGCAACCTTTAAGTCGTAACCAGCCGCATGCGCTGTCTCACGCTTGGGCAATAAACTTTCATCTGTAAAACTAGAAACCAATTCAAAACCACGAATTTTCATCATCTTCTCTTTTCTATTATCATTTATTCTAGATTATTCTATCTTATTTATTCGGAAAAAGCACGAAAAAAAGAGCACACAATTCAAATCGCTTAGGGCTGCTGGATTCCTCCCCTGACCCGCTTCACGCAGAACTGTTGCTCCACTATTTATTATATCACATTCCTATTCATTTTAAAAGCAAAATTATTTTTTCCGTCTATTTCTAAAAAAGTCCTGCATAATAGCTGCGCATTCATCTTCCAAAATTCCCGTTTCAACCTCCACACGATGATTGAGACGCTCATCTGTCAAGATATCGTACAAACTCCCAGCAGCGCCAAATTTATGGTTTTTAGCCCCGTAGACCACGTTTGGAATACGGGCAAGTCCAATCGCCCCACTACACATGACACAAGGCTCAATGGTCACAAAAAGCGTGCAATCAAGTAAGCGCCAGCTCTCCTCACTCAGATTCGCATTCTCTATGGCCATAATTTCCGCATGCATAACTGCTCGCTGCAGTTCCTCACGCGCATTATGCCCGCGACCAATGATTTCTCCATCCTTGACAATCACACAACCAATTGGAATTTCATCGTGTTCAAGAGCAATCTTAGCCTCTCTCAAAGCTTCCCTCATAAAGACTTCTTTTTCTTCAACTGTATAATTCATCAATTTCCCTTTTTCTACTTGTCAGTTTTATTATTATATCATGAATCCTAACACAAAAAAAGCCACCGAATGCGGTGACTTTATAGGGAGATTATTATGAAAAAGAAAAGTTTAGGATATTTGTTACAACAAGTTAGGAGGTCTTCTTGTAACTGTCTATAGTATACCCGACCTATCTTAAACAAATCTTAAAAATCTCTTACGACCAAACACTTTCTAAAATATTTGTTTGTTCACGACCAGGACCTACTGAGAAAGTAGAAATACGAACGCCAACCAATTCACTCACACGACGAACATAGTTACGCGCATTCTCAGGAAGATCTTCCAAATTACGAACTCCAGTAATATCTTCTGACCAACCTGGCAACTCTTCATAGATAGGCTTGCAACGTTTCAATTGCTCAAGACTAGCTGGATAGTAGTCAATACGTTGACCATCAAGATCATAGGCCACACAGATTTTCACTGTATCTAAACCACTCAAAACATCGATAGAGTTCAATGAAAGGTTAGTAATACCAGAAACGCGACGGCTATGGCGCATCACAACTGAATCAAACCATCCCACACGACGTGGACGACCAGTTGTTGTACCATATTCATGACCGACTTCACGGATACGTTCTCCCACTTCATCAAACAACTCAGTTGGGAAAGGACCGTCTCCAACACGACTCGTATAGGCTTTACATACACCAACAACCTTGTCAATCTTGCTTGGACCGACACCAGAACCAATTGTCACACCACCAGCTACAGGGTTTGATGACGTAACAAATGGATAGGTACCTTGGTCGATATCGAGCATAACTCCTTGTGCACCTTCAAAAAGCACACGTTTACCGTTATCAAGCGCATCATTCAAAATGACAGATGTGTCTGTCACATATTTCTTGATTTGTTGACCATATTCGTAATACTCTTCAAAAATATCATCGAAAGCAATAGCTTTACTGTCATACAATTTTTCAAAAAGACGATTCTTTTCAGCAAGGTTACGTTCTAAACGCTCACGGAAAATATCTTTATCCAAAAGATCTGCAATACGAATCCCAACACGAGCAGCCTTGTCCATATAAGCTGGACCAATTCCCTTGATTGTAGTCCCAATCTTATTGTCGCCCTTAGCTTCTTCTTGCAAACGGTCTAACTCGATATGATAAGGCAAAATAACATGCGCGCGATCAGAAATACGGAAGTTATCAGTTGTAACACCTTCCTCATGAAGATAACTCAACTCTTTCACAAGAGATTTAGGATTTACAACCATACCATTCCCAATAACAGAGATTTTTTCAGGGAAGAAAATTCCAGATGGAATCAAGTGTAACTTAAATTTCTTACCATCGATCACAATCGTGTGACCTGCATTATCACCACCTTGGTAACGTGCAATCACTTCTGCATTCGCTGAAAGGAAGTCTGTAATCTTCCCTTTACCTTCATCACCCCATTGGGTACCTACAACAACAACTGAAGTCATAATCTTGTCTGAGCCCTCAGGCTCTTCCTTTCTCACATACATGGCAGGAATCTCACCCGCAATTATATCTTACAATTTATTATAAGAAAAAATCGCCTTTTTATCAAGAAGAAACAATAGAAAGATTTGCTATTTCCAACTATTAAAAAATGTTTTAGAAAAAATTCCGGCTATTTATCATTATTTTCCCATAAAAAGTTAAATTTGTTCGGAAATTAACTCATACTGTCTCAACAAGCAACAAAACCTTGTTTCATTATCAATTTTTCAAGATACAAACGATAAGAAACACGATAATGGTAAACAATAAAATCCCTACGACACCCAATGCCATATCGAACTAAATAATAAATCAAAAATTTAAAATGAAAATGTTCCCAGTCAAAATTATCACCAAATACAGTACCATACTCTTCTTCAATATTTCTATAAAAATCCGCCATCTGCTCATAAATTTTTTGTAACATAATCAAATACTCCTTTTCTTTTTTATGAACTTATTCTAACAAAAAATTTTACACATTCACTATCAATTCCTGAATTGTTAAAATACCAATCTCAACAAGAGAAAAAATAGGAAAAGTTGACAGAATAGAATAAATACCTTACATCAAAAACAAACTATTAAATCCCTAAAAATAAAAAATTCCTATAAATGATTTACAAAATTATCCTTTAAATGATTTACAAAATTATCCTTATTACAAATCATCCTGTACGGTTACCATTGCATTGAATCTTTCTCAGTTTAAGCTATAAAGTGATTGAATAGAAATGAAGCACTTTTTAGGGTAGAAAAAAATTCCATAAGATTTATAATGAAAAGGTACCAAACCATCATTAGAAAGAATCATATGGAACAATTACACTTTATCACAAAATTACTAGAGCTTACAGACACTAATTTCTAAATTATGGATATCATCAATAGGGGGACACATAAGGAAATCATCGCTAAACTGGACTACGATGCTCCGTCTTGCCCTGAGTGTGGAAGTCAAATGAAGAAATATGACTTTCAAAAACATTCTAAGATTTCTTACCTCGAAACGACTGGTATGTCTACTAGAAATCTACTTAGAGAGCGTCGATTCAAGTGCTATCACTGTTCAAAAATGATGATGTCTGAAACTTCTATCGTCAAGAAAAATATCTCGCTTCATTAGGTGCGAGATAGATTATTAATTATATAACAAAAAAGAGGTCAAAACCTCCTTTAATTAACTACTCCGCCAGTAGGACTCGAACCTACGACATCATGATTAACAGTCATGCGCTACTACCAACTGAGCTATGGCGGAATAAAGCTAAGCGACTTCCATATCTCACAGG
>NZ_VMLP01000025.1:0-30209 GCF_013276755.1 Streptococcus sp. 5004
TTTCATTGAGTATAATTTTGTTTCTATCTTAATCAAACTGGATAGTGAATAATCATATTCTCACGATAGAAGAAGAGGCTGAGATTGGTGATTCTCGGCCTCTTCGATTTCTTAAAATGTTCCGATACGGGTGATTGGCCAGAAGCGGAATTTAGCTTCCCCTGTGATATCTTTTGCTTTAAAAGTACCTACATGGCGGCTGTCGCTCGAAACCAAGCGGTCGTCTCCGAGGAGAAGGTATTCTCCTTCTGGGACAGTAAAGCTAAAGTTGGTGTTATAGTTGACATCAACTGTGAAGGCTTGGGCTTTTTCAGCGATACTTCTAAAGAAAGTGCCTTTATTTCCTTCAAATCCCTTGCCTGAGTAAGTGCTTTGGAGTTTATCATCCTTGAAACGTTTGATGTAGTCAGCTAGGTAAGGCTCATCCGTCTCTTTATCATTGATGTAAAGTTTATCATTTTCGTAACGGATGGTGTCGCCAGGCATTCCGATAACACGTTTGACGATGTCCTTATTCCCATCATCTTCATGGGCCACCACGATATCAAAACGGTCAATAGGGAGGTGCTTAACGACAAAGAGAATTTCTCCATCCGCTAGGGTAGGATCCATGGAATGCCCTTCTACGCGGACATTACTCCAAAAAAAGATACGACTTAAAGCTAGTAATGACAGAATCAGGAGGAACAATCCCCACTCTTTTAAGAAATGTTTAAATGAATTCATAATTTACCTTTCTAAGCGTTTTTTCGCTTTTTCAGTATTTTTAAAGTGCAGTTTGGCGCAGAAGTTAAGTCCCTGCATACCATAGGCTTGCAAAATCTGGCTAGCTACCTTATCAGAAGCCGTTCCAGCTCCACTTGGTAGCTGATAGCCCAGCTCTCGTCCCAGATTTTCAAGATTTTCCAGAAAGAGATCACGCGCAATGATAGAAGAAACTGCGACAGCCAAGTATTTGCCCTCAGCTTTTTCTTCCAAGCTGATAGGATTGCTGAAACGATTGGCCTCTTGTGCCAAGTACTTGTCATAATTTTTAGCACTGGTAAAGGCATCAATCACAATTTTCTCAGGCTGAACACCTTTTTGAAGGAGGAGATAGATAGCCTGATTATGGAGGGCAACCTTAACCGAAACAGCATTGTAGCGGTCTCCGATGACCTCGTTGTACTTGCTGGGTGAGAGAAGGAGTGCCTGGTGTTGGATTTTTTCCTTGAGGATAGGGGCAATCTGACGGATCTTTTGGTCGGTCAGAGTTTTAGAATCTCCCACACCGAGTTTTCGCAAGAAAGCATGCTGGTCAGGTGTGACAAAGGAAGCCACAACTGCAAGTCCACCAAAGTAGGAACCATTTCCAACCTCATCCGTCCCAATCAAAGGGAGATTTTGTCCACTGGTTTCCTCTACAGCTTGATAGCCAAAGAAACGAGCGTATTTCTCAGCTCCTTCACCCTGAAGCAAGACCTTTCCAGAAGTATAGATAGAAACCGTTGCTTGAGGTAGTCGCAAAAAGTAGCGAATATAGGGATTCTTGCTGGGAGCCAGACTGCTTTGATAGTGTTCAAGAAAAGCCTGAATCTCCTTTTCGCTTGGTGTGAGTGTTATACTTGCCATAGTTTCTATTGTACCATAAAAGCAGGCAAATTTGTAAAAACTGACAAAATTAGCGAATTTTGGTATAATATCGTGAGGTGAATTTTATGGCAAATCTAAATCGATTCAAATTTACATTCGGGAAAAAATCATTAACCTTGACAAGCGAGCATGATAATCTTTTTATGGAGGAAATCGCCAAGGTTGCGACAGAAAAATACCAAGCAATTAAAGAACAAATGCCTAGCGCAGATGATGAAACAATCGCTCTTTTGTTGGCAGTCAACTGTTTGTCAACTCAACTCAGCCGTGAGATTGAATTTGATGATAAGGAGCAAGAATTAGAAGAACTCCGTCACAAGCTTGTGACTTGTAAGCAAGAACAGAGCAAGATTGAGGATTCCTTATGATTTCACTCCTTCTTCTATTGGTCTTGGCTTGGGGATTTTATATCGGCTATCGGAGAGGTCTGCTCTTACAGGTTTATTACCTGATTTCAGCCATGGCATCGGCTTTTGTGGCTGGCCAGTTTTATAAGGGACTGGGAGAGCAATTTCATTTGCTGCTCCCTTATGCAAATCCGCAGGAAGGTCAGGGAACTTTCTTTTTCCCATCGGATCAACTCTTTCAGTTGGATAAGGTCTTTTACGCAGGGATCGGCTACTTGCTTGTATTTGGGATTGTCTATAGCATCGGTCGTTTACTTGGTCTCCTCTTACACTTGATTCCTAGTAAAAAGCTTGGTGGCAAGTTGTTCCAAGTTTCAGCAGGTATCTTGTCCATGTTGGTGACCTTATTTGTCTTGCAAATGGCTTTGACCATCTTGGCGACCATCCCCATGGCAGCTATACAAAATCCTCTTGAAAAGAGTATCGTCGCAAAACACATCATCCAGAGCATACCGGTAACAACCAGTTGGCTCAAACAAATCTGGGTGACAAATTTAATCGGATAAAAAGGGCAGGAAATTTCCTAGCCCTTTGTTTACAGATTGACTAGAATCTATCAGAATGTAAAAAGCTACCGCACCTAGACATTCAAAGACAAGGAAATAACGATGAATAAGAAAATATTAGAAACATTAGAGTTCAATAAGGTCAAGGCTTTGTTTGAACCCCATTTGTTGACCGAGCAGGGCTTGGAGCAATTGAGACAGCTGGCTCCGACTGCCAAAGCAGATAAAATCAAACAGGCTTTTGCTGAGATGAAGGAAATGCAGGCTCTCTTTGTCGAGCAACCGCATTTTACTATTCTCGCAACTAAGGAAATCGCAGGAGTCTGCAAGAGGTTGGAGATGGGAGCGGACCTCAATATCGAGGAGTTCCTACTCTTGAAGCGCGTACTTCTTGCCAGCCGAGAACTGCAAAGTTTTTATGCTAATCTGGAAAATGTCAGCTTGGAAGAATTAGCCCTTTGGTTTGAGAAATTACATGATTTTCCGCAATTACAAGGAAATCTCCAAGCCTTTAATGATGCAGGTTTCATTGAAAATTTTGCCAGTGAAGAATTGGCGCGCATCCGTCGAAAAATCCATGATAGCGAGAGTCAGGTACGCGATGTTTTACAGGATCTGCTCAAGCAAAAAGCGCAGATGTTGACAGAAGGGATTATTGCCAGCAGAAATGGCCGTCAGGTTCTACCTGTCAAAAACACTTACCGTAATAAGATTGCAGGTGTCGTCCATGATATTTCTGCCAGCGGAAACACCGTCTATATCGAACCCTGTGAGGTGGTCAAACTGAGCGAAGAAATCGCTAGTCTGCGAGCAGATGAGCGCTATGAAATGCTTCGCATTCTCCAAGAAATCTCGGAGCGTGTTCGCCCTCATGCGGCTGAGATTGCTAATGACGCTTGGATTATCGGCCATCTGGACTTGATTCGTGCCAAGGTCCGCTTTATCCAAGAAAGGCAAGCAGTCGTTCCTAAGCTGTCAGAAAATCAAGAGATTCAACTGCTACATGTCTGCCATCCTTTGGTCAAAAATGCCGTCGCAAATGATGTCCATTTTGGTCAGGATTTAACAGCCATTGTCATTACAGGTCCCAATACAGGTGGGAAGACCATCATGCTTAAAACTCTGGGTTTGACGCAGGTTATGGCTCAGTCTGGTTTGCCAATTTTAGCAGACAAGGGAAGTCGTGTGGGTATTTTTGAAGAAATCTTTGCTGATATTGGAGATGAGCAGTCTATTGAGCAGAGCTTGTCTACCTTCTCTAGCCACATGACCAATATTGTGGATATTCTTGGCAAGGTTAACCAACATTCACTCTTAATCTTGGATGAGTTGGGGGCTGGTACCGATCCTCAAGAGGGAGCCGCCCTTGCCATGGCTATTCTGGAGGACCTTCGCCTGCGTCAAGTCAAGACCATGGCGACCACCCACTATCCCGAACTCAAGGCCTACGGTATTGAGACAGCCTTTGTGCAAAATGCCAGCATGGAGTTTGATACTGCAACTCTACGCCCGACCTATCGCTTTATGCAGGGCGTTCCTGGTCGAAGTAATGCCTTTGAAATTGCCAAACGTCTAGGCTTATCTGAAGTTATCGTAGGGGATGCCAGTCAGCAGGTTGATCAGGACAATGATGTCAACCGGATTATTGAGCAACTGGAAGAGCAGACGCTGGAAAGCCGTAAACGCTTGGACAATATCCGTGAGGTGGAGCAAGAAAATCTCAAGATGAACCGTGCGCTCAAAAAACTTTACAACGAGCTCAATCGTGAAAAGGAAACCGAGCTTAATAAGGCGCGTGAACAGGCTGCTGAGATTGTGGACATGGCTCTAAGTGAGAGTGACCAGATTCTCAAAAATCTCCACAGCAAATCTCAACTTAAACCCCACGAAATCATAGAAGCCAAGGCCAAGTTGAAAAAATTGGCTCCTGAAAAAGTAGATTTGTCTAAAAACAAGGTCCTTCAAAAAGTTAAGAAAAAACGAGCTCCAAAGGTAGGAGATGATATCGTGGTTCTCAGTTACGGTCAGCGTGGTACCTTGACAAGTCAGCTTAAGGACGGCCGTTGGGAAGCCCAAGTTGGTTTGATCAAGATGTCCTTGGAAGAAAAAGAATTTGACCTTGTTCAAGCCCAGCAAGAAAAGCAAGTCAAGAAGAAACAAGTCAATGTTGTGAAACGAACTTCTGGTCGAGGACCTCAAGCCAGACTGGACCTTCGAGGCAAGCGTTATGAAGAAGCCATGAATGAGCTAGATGCCTTTATCGACCAAGCCTTGCTTAACAATATGGCCCAAGTCGATATCATCCATGGTATCGGAACAGGTGTCATCCGTGAAGGTGTCACTAAATATCTACAAAGAAACAAACATGTCAAGAGTTTCGGCTATGCCCCACAAAATGCTGGAGGCAGTGGTGCGACTATTGTGACCTTTAAAGGATAGCAGTATTCTGGACTTTATAAAGTAAAAACTGTTGAACTAATTTTTACTAATAAACACATTGACAAAAGCCAACATTTTTTGTAAAATAAGAATCAATTAAATACCAACACCGAATGAAGTTTAATAGAAGTGGGGAATCGTTTGATTTTCCATGACTGTAAATGGACGGAACTCTGGAGAGACCGTAAAGGCACCGAAGGGGCAAGGCAGGCAACTGCTCAAACTCTCAGGTAAAAGGACAGAGCTAGGATAGACCGCTTTTTAGCATTTATCTAAGCATTCCAGAGTACATGTATCTTGCATGTGCTCTTTCTTTTGGGGTTGAAAGGATAGGAGAAGGAAATGTTAGAATTGCTTAAATCAATCGATGCTTTTGCTTGGGGACCGCCCCTCTTGATTCTCTTGGTCGGAACAGGGTTTTACCTAACTATTCGGCTAGGGCTCTTGCAGGTTTTGCGTCTGCCCAAGGCTTTTCAACTTATTTTTATCCAGGATAAGGGACATGGTGATGTATCCAGTTTTGCAGCTCTGTGTACAGCCTTGGCATCAACCGTTGGAACAGGGAATATCATAGGGGTTGCGACGGCTATCAAGGTGGGGGGACCTGGAGCCCTCTTTTGGATGTGGATGGCGGCTTTCTTTGGAATGGCTACCAAGTATGCGGAAGGACTCTTGGCCATCAAATACCGCACCAAGGACGACCATGGTGCAGTAGCGGGAGGTCCCATGCACTATATCCTTCTAGGAATGGGAGAAAAGTGGCGTCCCCTGGCTGTTTTGTTTGCAGTAGCAGGAGTACTGGTTGCTCTCTTGGGAATCGGAACATTCACCCAAGTCAACTCGATTACAGAATCTATCCAAAATACAACGGCTATTTCGCCAGCTATCACAGCTCTCGTCTTGTCTGTCTTTGTAGCGATTGCAGTCTTTGGCGGACTCAAGTCTATTTCAAAGGTTTCAACTACTGTTGTTCCTTTTATGGCTATCATTTATATTTTGGGAACTCTTACAGTTATTTTCTTTAATATTGAGAAAGTCCCTGCCACAATCGCTTTAGTCTTTACCTCAGCTTTTAGTCCCCTTGCTGCGGTAGGTGGATTTGCTGGTGCTAGCGTTCGGATGGCTATTCAAAATGGTGTGGCGCGTGGTGTTTTCTCAAATGAATCTGGTCTGGGTTCTGCTCCCATTGCAGCTGCTGCGGCTAAGACAAATGAACCAGTAGAGCAAGGTTTGATTTCCATGACAGGAACCTTTATTGACACCCTCATTATCTGTACTCTGACTGGTTTGACCATCTTGGTAACTGGTGTTTGGAGTGGTGACTTAAATGGGGTTGCCTTGACTCAGTCAGCCTTCTCAACAGTCTTTTCACACTTTGGGCCTGCCCTCTTGACCATCTTCCTTGTACTCTTTGCCTTTACAACGATTCTAGGTTGGAACTACTACGGAGAACGCTGTTTCGAGTTCCTATTTGGTGTTCGTTTTATCTGGCTCTACCGTGTGGTCTTTGTGCTCATGGTCTTGTTGGGAGGATTTATCGAGTTGGATATGGTCTGGATTATTGCAGATATTGTCAATGCCTTGATGGCTCTGCCAAACTTGATTGCCCTCTTGGTCTTGTCGCCAGTTGTCATTACTGAAACTAAAAAGTATTTTGACAAATAATGAAATCACACATGGCGTGTGATTTTTTTGCCTATAAATGTTTTTTATCAAGCTGATATATAATATATATTATGCAAGTGATTGGAAGTGTGATAAACTAATATACAACGAAAATCTTATGAGAGGAATAAAGCTTTGTCTTAGATAAACTTAGGAATCAGGATTTTATAAGATTTTCCAATAATATTAGTGTCAATAACAAGAAAAGAGGTATCTTATGACAACATTTACAATCCATACAGTAGAATCAGCGCCAGCAGAAGTGAAAGAGGTTCTTGAAACAGTAGAAAAAGATAATAATGGCTATATTCCCAACCTAATCGGTCTCTTGGCCAATGCACCGACTGCTTTAGAAGCCTACCGAACTGTCGCATCTATCAACCGTCGCAACAGCCTGACACCCGTTGAGCGTGAAGTGGTGCAAATCACAGCAGCCGTGACCAATGGTTGTGCCTTCTGTGTCGCAGGTCACACAGCCTTTTCCATCAAACAAATCCAGATGAATGATGACTTGATTCAAGCTCTTCGCAATCGTACTCCAATTGAAACAGATCCTAAATTGGACACCCTAGCTAAGTTTACCTTGGCAGTTATCAATACCAAGGGTCGTGTAGGAGATGAAGCCTTAGCTGAGTTTTTAGAAGCTGGCTACACGCAACAAAATGCCTTGGATGTGGTTCTGGGTGTCAGCCTAGCAAGCCTCTGTAACTATGCCAACAACCTAGCCAATACCCCAATTAATCCAGAATTGCAACCTTATGCTTAATTCATATCTGAGCAAAAAATGAAGTCTGAAATAATCGGACTTCGTTTTTTATCCCCTCATTTAAGCGCTTTTATGATATACTGAAACTAACATGATTATTGGAGGTTAGGATGAAAAAACTCCCCTTGGTATTTTCTGGTTGTTTGCTAGGTTTGGCAGGAGCTGGGAATCTCATTTTAGATACGTTGCCAGTTCTGTCCCATCTGTTGAGTCTGACAGGTTTGATTTTGTGGATTTACTTTCTGATTCTTCATCTCTTTAATTGGAAAGAAACCAAGCAAGAGTTGACCAAGCCCCCTCTTTTGTCAGGGATGGCCACTTTTCCTATGGCTGGGATGATTTTATCTACCTATGCCTTTCGTGTGTTTTATCATCTTCCTTTGGTTGCGCAAGGACTCTGGTGGTTTTCATTTCTCTTGGATTTGGTCTTGATTGCTGGTTTCACCATCAAGTTTGCCTGTCCGGGTCGGAGGGTTCATGCGACTCCAAGCTGGACGGTTCTCTATGTAGGGATAGCGGTAGCAGCCTTGACTTATCCTCTGGTGGGTATCATTGAAATTTCCTATGTGACCTTGAGTTTTGGTTTTCTCCTAACCTTCTATCTCTATCCGCTTATTTATAGCGATTTAAAGAAACATCCACTCCCTGTAGCCTTGCTTGGACAAGAAGGAATCTACTGTGCTCCTTTCTCTCTACTCTTGGCTTCCCTAGTTCGAGTTGGAGGAGAGGGCCTATCGACTTGGCTCTTGATTACCATGATTTTGGCTTCTCAATCCTTCTTTTTCTTTGTTTTGAGTCGCTTGCCCAACATTTTAAAACAAGGTTTTCAACCAGCCTTCTCAGCCCTCACCTTCCCAACCATTATCACAGCTACCTCGCTCAAGATGGCTCAGGGAATCTTGAAACTTCCATTTTTGGATTATTTGGTAGTGGCTGAAACTGTTATTTGCCTAATCATTTTGCTCTTTGTATTAGGCGCTTATCTGAATTGGTTACGAAAAAAGGTCTAGCTAGAAATAGCTAAACCTTATTTTTTATGGTTTGATGACTTCAGCTCCACCCATGTATGGACGAAGTGCTTCTGGGATGGTTACAGAACCATCTTCATTTTGGTAGTTTTCAAGAATAGCAGCCACTGTACGTCCAACTGCAAGTCCAGAACCGTTCAAGGTATGGAGCAATTTAACTTTGCCATCTGCTTCATCACGGTAACGGATTTGGGCACGACGGGCTTGGAAATCTTCTGTGTTTGAACAGCTTGAGATTTCACGGTAAGTATTTTGGGCTGGAATCCACACTTCCAAGTCGTAAGTTTTAGCAGCTGAGAAGCCCATATCTCCTGTAGAGAGCGCAACGACACGGTATGGAAGGTTGAGTTTTTGAAGAATGTTTTCAGCGTTGGCTGTCATTTTTTCCAATTCTTCGTAAGATTCTTCTGGTTTGGCAAATTTGACCATTTCAACCTTGTGGAATTGGTGCAAACGGATCAAGCCACGCGTATCACGACCGGCAGAACCAGCCTCAGAACGGAAAGATGGACTCATAGCAGTGAAGTAGATTGGAAGATCTTTGCCATCCAAGATTTCATCTCGGTAGTAGTTTGTCAGAGGAACTTCAGCAGTTGGAATCAAGACAAAGTTGGTATCGCTGAGTTCAAAAGTGTCTTCCTTGAATTTTGGATATTGACCAGTCCCAAACATAGAATCATGGTTAACCATGTATGGTGTGATGACTTCCGTATAGCCTTCCTTGCCATGCTCATCCAACATAAAGTTGTAGATAGCACGTTCCAAACGAGCACCGAGGCCTTTATAGAAGAGGAAGCGAGCGCCTGTTACCTTACCACCGCGTTCCCAATCAAGGATACCAAGGTCTTCACCAAGATCCCAGTGAGCTTTAGGTTCGAAGTCAAACTCACGTGGAGTACCCCAACGACGAACTTCCACATTGTCGTCTTCGTCAGCCCCAACAGGAACGCTATCAGCTGGAATATTTGGAAGAGTAGTGGTAAATTCTGTCAATTTAGCATCGATTTCTGCCAATTCAGCATCCAAGGCTTTGACATCAGCAGATAGAGTTTGCATGGCAGCAATCTTGTCATCTGCATTTTCCTTGTTGCGCTTAGCTTGGGCAATCTCAGCAGAAACTGTGTTGCGTTCTGCTTTTAAAGTTTCAACCTTGACCAAGATGTCACGACGTTTAGCATCGATTTCTTTCATCTCATTCAAGACAGCAGCATCTACACCACGTGTAGCCAATTTTTCTGCGACAGCATCAAAATCTGTACGAATACGTTTGATATCTAACATAAGAACTCCTTTATGAAAAAAGCACACCTGACAAAGCGTTGGAGTGGCAGGGCCACGGTTCCATCCAACTTCACAGGTGTGCACTTGATTGTGTATGTAATTGTTACTAACGGTAGAATTTCACCTATCCCTCCTATCTGCTCGCAGCACCCGCAGACTTTCTGAAAGAAGAAGATAACCTACTTATCCGTTGCTATGATTATACTAAAGTTTCTACTTTTTTGCAAATAGATTTTTAAATTTTTGGCTAATTGTCTGAATCAGGGTAGGAAGTTTGACGACCTTGTCATTGCCCAGTTTTTCGCGTGCAATTTTGAGAATAGCACCTGAGTCTTTTGAAGCAAAGAGGAATTTTCCTTTGTCTGTAAAGACTTCGAAGTGGCGACTGATTTTTCGTCCAGTGACATTGGCTCCAATCTGATTGATATGCCCCCAAGGAATCTGGATAAATTGTTCGACATTGACGTCTGGGTAAAATTCTAAGGCTTGATCTCCGACAAGGAATTTCCCAACTTTTCCAGCGATAGAGAGGTAGGAAGTGCCTGTCGTGCTGAGAAGCACTGTTTTATTAAGAGATTGGGCCATGATTAGTCTTCCTTACTTTCTCCAAAAAAGGCATTGTAGAGGGCTTTAATAGCTGCTTTCTCTTGGTCTTTATTGACAACAAACATGATAGAAACTTCACTAGAACCTTGAGACATCATCTGGATGTTGATCTTGTTTTCAGATAGAGCGCGTGTCGCAGTAGCAGTGACTCCGATATGACTCTTCATCTTTTCTCCAACAATCATAATGATAGAAAGGTCGTGTTCGATTTCTGCATGGTCTACTTCAGCCTTCTGAACCAACTGACGCAGGATTTCTTCTTCCTTGATAGGAGTTAGTTCGCGAGAACGGAGAATGATTGAAAGATCGTCGATACCTGTTGGCATATGTTCCCAACCGATGTTAAGGTCTTCAAGGATTTGTAGAACCTTGCGGCCGAATCCAACCTCGCGGTTCATAAGGTATTTCGACATGTTGATGCTGACAAAGCCTGAGTCACCAGCAATTCCCACAACTGGAAATTCATCACTACTGTGTTTTAGAACGATACGAGTACCTGGATGGTCAGGGTTGTTGGTATTCTTGATAACCAGAGGAATTTTTCCACGGTAGGCAGGAAGAAGGGCTTCGTCATGAAGAACTGAGAATCCTGCATAGGCCAACTCACGCATTTCACGGTAGGTCAACTCAGGAATCGAGTGTGGTTGGTGGATAATACCTGGGTGGGCTGCAAAGATACCATCAACATCCGTAAAGTTTTCATAGAGGTCTGCCTTAACACCGGCAGCAATGATAGAACCTGTAATGTCTGATCCTCCACGTGAGAAGGTACAGATTTGATTTTCCTTAGTAACTCCAAAGAAACCAGGAATGACAAGGACTTCATTTGCATTTGTCAATTCCTCAATCTTGTCATAACTTGATGGAATAATGCGAGCGTGACCAGGTTCACTTGTGACCACAATACCAGCTTCTCTAGGGTGAACATAGCGTGCATCAATCCCATTTTGATTAAAGTAGGCTGCGATCAATTTAGCATTGTTGTTTTCACCGGCTGCTAGGAAAGTGTCGTAGAGAAATTCATTTTCTTCGATAGGAAGACTTGCCAAGGCACGAATGCTTTTTGAAATTTTCTCTAGCACAGCTGGTTTCAGTCCTAATTCACTAACCATAGCAGCATAGCGGTCGATAATCCAGTTTTGGCTCTTGCTAATATCGTTACCAGCAACATAGTCGCGGTAGTATTTAATCAAGGCATCCGTAACCTTAGTATCTTCAGCATTGCGTTTTCCTGGTGCAGAAACAACTACAAAACGACGCTCTGGATCGCTTTTTACGATGTTTAAAACTTTTTCTAATTGACTAGCAGAGGCAAGAGAGCTACCTCCAAATTTAACAACTTTCATAAGAACTCCTAAAGTAAGTATTTTATACGATTATAGCAGAAAGAAAGCCTTTTTTCAATCTGGAAAATAAGATGTTTTCTAGCCTAAAGCGCGCCTTTCCAATCGGCTGAGACACTTTCAGTCAATTTTTTCTTGCTTTCTGTTCCTAAAAAAGATATACTTTGAAAATAAAATAATTTAATGTTCAATGAAAATCAAAGGGCAAACTAGGAAGCTAGCCGCAGACTGCTCAAAGCACTGCTTTGAGGGTGTAAATAAGACTGACGAAGTCAGTAACTATACCTACGGCAAGGCGAAGCTGATGTGGTTTGAAGAGATTTTCGAAGAGTATAACTTGCTTATAAAAACAAAAAGGAGTCCAGATGGAACATATTATTTATCAACTTGAAGAGGATTTGGCAATCCTTACCTTGAACCGTCCTGAGGTTGCAAATGGCTTTCATATTTCCATGTGTGAGGAGATTTTAGAAGCCCTGACTTTGGCAGAAGAGGATCCGGCTGTGCATTTTATCTTAATCAATGCCAATGGCAAAGTCTTTTCAGTTGGGGGAGATTTGGTAGAGATGAAGCGGGCAGTGGATGAGGATGATATTCCATCATTGACAAAAATCGCAGAGTTGGTCAATACGATTTCCTATAAAATCAAGCAAATAGCCAAACCTATTTTAATGGAAGTTGACGGTGCTGTTGCAGGTGCCGCAGCCAATATGGCTGTTGCGGCAGATTTCTGTCTTGCAACGGATAAGGCTAAATTTATCCAAGCCTTTGTTGGCGTCGGCTTGGCTCCAGATGCAGGAGGAATTCATCTCTTGAGCCGCAGTATCGGTGTGACGCGTGCAACTCAATTAGCCATGACAGGAGAGGCTTTAACCGCAGAAAAAGCCCTAGAATGGGGACTGGTTTACCGCGTTTCTGAAGCTGAAAAATTTGAAAAGACGAGAGAACAGCTTCTTAAAAAATTAAGACGTGGTTCAAGTAATTCCTATGCAGCCATTAAAAAGTTGGTTTGGGAGAGCCAATTTAAAGACTGGCAGGATTACGCTACTTTAGAACTGAACCTACAGGAATCCTTAGCTCAAACAGAGGATTTCAAAGAAGGAGTGCGGGCCCATTCTGAGAGAAGAAGACCTAAATTTACAGGAAAATAAAAAAATACTTGCATCATTCTTTGAACTTTGATATAATTCTCTTGTCAAATGTTTTGATTGTAAAAGTTTTTTTGAGAAGGAGGGAAAGAAAGATTGGACTACCAACGAATTAATGAATATTTAACATCTATATTTAACAATGTCCTTGTCATTGAGGAAGTGAGCTTGAGGGGTAGTCGTTTCAAGGATATCTCCATCAAAGAAATGCATACGATTGATGTGATTGGGAAATTCCCAGACGTGACACCAAGTAAAGTGTCAAAAGAGTTGATGGTGACTCTTGGGACCGTTACGACTAGTTTGAATAATCTCGAACGCAAGGGTTACATTGAACGCATTCGTTCAGAACATGATCGTCGTGTGGTACATCTGCATTTGACAAAGAAAGGTCGCTTGGTTCATAGGCTACATAAACGTTTCCACAAGGCCATGGTTGAAAAAATCATTGATGGTATGAGTAAGCAAGAAATTGAGGTTATGAGCAAAGGTTTGACCAATCTTTATCAATTTTTGGAGGATTTGAGATAATGGCTTTTGCAAAAATAAGCCAGGTTGCTCATTATGTGCCAGAGCAAGTGGTTACAAATCATGATTTGGCTCAGATTATGGATACCAATGATGAGTGGATTTCAAGTCGGACGGGAATACGACAAAGGCATATTTCAAGAACAGAATCTACTAGTGATTTGGCTACAGAAGTTGCCAAGAAACTGATGGCAAAAGCTGGAATCACAGGGGAGGAGTTGGATTTCATTATCCTAGCTACCATCACTCCAGATTCGATGATGCCCTCTACAGCTGCTCGTGTTCAAGCTAATATTGGTGCTAATAAGGCCTTTGCTTTTGACCTAACAGCAGCTTGCAGTGGATTTGTATTTGCTCTTTCAACTGCTGAAAAGTTTATCGCTTCTGGTCGCTTTCAAAAAGGCTTGGTGATTGGTAGTGAAACCCTCTCTAAGGCAGTCGATTGGTCGGACCGATCAACAGCTGTTTTGTTTGGAGATGGTGCTGGTGGCGTCTTGTTAGAAGCTAGCGATAAGCAACATTTCCTAGCGGAGAGTCTCAATAGCGATGGTTCACGAAGCGAGTGTCTAACTTATGGACATTCAGGCCTGCATTCTCCATTTTCAGATCAAGAAAATGCAGATTCATTTTTGAAGATGGATGGACGCGCAGTCTTTGATTTTGCCATTCGAGATGTAGCCAAGTCTATCAAGCAGACTATTGATGAATCTCCTATAGAGGCGACAGACTTGGATTATCTGCTACTGCATCAGGCTAATCTCCGTATTTTGGATAAGATGGCTAGAAAAATTGGTGTTGACCGAGCCAAACTTCCAGCCAATATGATGGAATATGGCAATACCAGTGCAGCCAGTATCCCGATTTTACTTTCAGAGTGTGTAGAACAAGGTCTCATCCCTTTAGATGGTAGCCAGACTGTTCTGCTATCAGGCTTCGGTGGAGGCTTGACCTGGGGCACACTCATTCTTACAATTTAGGTAATCATGTGGTGAACACATTGTTATAAAAAACTATTTATTTTAAAGGAGTCCTATCATGGCAGTATTTGAAAAAGTACAAGAAATTATCGTTGAAGAACTTGGAAAAGACGCATCAGAAGTAACACTTGAATCAACTTTTGATGATTTGGACGCAGATTCATTGGACTTGTTCCAAGTAATCTCAGAAATCGAAGATGCTTTTGATATCCAAATCGAAGCAGAAGATGACTTGAAAACAGTTGGTGACTTGGTTGCCTACGTTGAAGAGCAAACAAAATAAGCAGAATATGAATAGAAGGAGTAGGGAAACCCGCTCCCTCTTGTTTAGGCAATAGTTTGATTGTCAAATTATGACGGTATCGAACTATTACGTAAGCAAGAAACGATGGAGGCACTATGAAAACGCGTATTACAGAATTATTGAACATTGAGTATCCTATTTTCCAAGGAGGAATGGCCTGGGTTGCTGATGGTGATTTGGCAGGGGCTGTTTCCAAGGCTGGAGGACTAGGGATTATTGGTGGGGGAAATGCCCCGAAAGAAGTCGTCAAGGCAAATATTGACAAGATTAAATCGTTAACGGATAAACCCTTTGGTGTCAACATCATGCTCTTGTCTCCCTTTGTGGAAGATATTGTAGACCTTGTTATCGAGGAAGGTGTTAAGGTAGTGACAACAGGCGCAGGAAATCCTGGTAAATACATGGAACGTTTCCATGAAGCCGGGATCACAGTCATTCCTGTTGTACCAAGTGTTGCCCTAGCTAAACGAATGGAAAAAATCGGTGCGGACGCTGTTATTGCAGAAGGAATGGAAGCTGGGGGACACATTGGCAAATTAACAACCATGACCTTGGTGCGACAGGTAGCCACAGCTGTATCTATTCCTGTTATTGCGGCAGGAGGGATTGCGGATGGTGAAGGTGCTGCAGCTGGCTTTATGCTAGGTGCAGAGGCTGTTCAGGTTGGAACTCGTTTTGTCGTTGCAAAAGAGTCTAATGCCCATCCAAATTACAAGGCCAAGATTTTAAAAGCTAGAGATATTGATACTACGATTTCAGCTCAACACTTTGGACATGCTGTTCGTGCAATTAAAAATCAGTTGACTCGTGATTTTGAAAAAGCTGAAAAAGATGCCTTTAAACAAGAAAATCCTGATTTAGAAATTTTTGAACAAATGGGAGCAGGTGCCCTAGCCAAAGCAGTTGTTCACGGTGATGTGGATGGTGGATCTGTTATGGCAGGTCAAATCGCAGGCCTTGTTTCCAAAGAAGAAACCGTTGAAGAAATCCTAAAAGATTTGTACTATGGAGCAGCTAAGAAAATTCAAGAAGAAGCCTCTCGTTGGGCAGGAGTTGTAAGAAATGACTAAAACAGCCTTTTTATTTGCTGGTCAAGGTGCCCAGTATCTAGGGATGGGACGGGATCTCTATGATCAGTATCCGATTGTCAAAGAAACGATTGATCAAGCCAGTCAGGTTCTTGGTTATGATTTGCGTCATCTCATCGATACAGAAGAAGAAAAACTCAATCAGACCCGCTATACGCAACCAGCTATTCTAGCGACTTCGGTTGCTATCTACCGTTTATTGCAAGAAAAGGGCTATCAGCCTGATATGGTTGCTGGTTTGTCCCTTGGAGAATATTCTGCCTTGGTGGCCAGTGGCGCCTTGGATTTTGAAGATGCGGTATCCTTGGTCGCTAAGCGTGGAGCATTCATGGAAGAAGCGGCTCCTGCTGGCTCTGGCAAGATGGTGGCTGTTCTCAATACACCAGTAGAGGTCATTGAAGAAGCCTGTCAAAAAGCTTCTGAACTTGGAGTGGTTACCCCAGCCAACTATAATACACCTGCACAAATTGTGATTGGTGGAGAAGTGGTTGCAGTTGACCGAGCTGTTGAACTCTTGCAGGAAGCAGGTGCCAAACGCTTGATTCCTCTCAAGGTTTCAGGTCCCTTTCATACCGCTCTCCTTGAGCCTGCTAGTCAGAAACTAGCTGAAACTCTAGCTCAGGTAAGTTTTTCAGATTTCACTTGTCTCCTAGTCGGCAATACAGAAGCTACAGTTATGAAAAAAGAAGACATTGCTCAACTCTTGACGCGTCAGGTCAAGGAACCAGTTCGTTTTTATGAAAGTATTGCAGTTATGCAAGAAGCAGGAGTAACCAACTTTATCGAGATTGGACCGGGGAAAGTCTTGTCAGGCTTTGTCAAAAAAATTGATAAAACGGCTAAACTAGCTAATGTTGAAGAACAGGCGAGTTTGGAAGCCTTGCTAGAAAACGAGTAATCCCTTCTCCCACAAATATAAGAGGAAACAGGAGAAAAGAATGCAACTAAAAAATAAAAATATCTTTATTACAGGTTCGAGTCGTGGGATTGGTCTTGCCATTGCCCACAAGTTTGCTCAAGCAGGAGCCAACATTGTCTTAAACAGTCGTGGTGCAATTTCAGAAGAATTGCTCGCTGAGTTTTCAGACTACGGTGTCAAGGTGGTTCCCATTTCAGGAGATGTATCAGATTTTGCAGACGCTAAGCGTATGGTTGAGCAAGCTATTGCAGAGCTGGGTTCAGTAGACGTTTTGATCAACAATGCAGGAATTACCCAAGATACCCTGATGCTCAAGATGACAGAATCGGATTTTGAAAAAGTGCTTAAAGTGAATCTGACTGGTGCCTTTAACATGACACAATCAGTCTTGAAACCGATGATGAAAGCCAGAGAAGGTGCTATCATTAATATGTCTAGTGTTGTTGGTTTGATGGGAAATATTGGTCAAGCTAACTATGCTGCTTCTAAGGCTGGTTTGATTGGTTTTACCAAGTCTGTGGCGCGTGAAGTGGCCAATCGCAATATCAGGGTTAATGCTATCGCACCTGGAATGATTGAGTCCGATATGACAGCTGTTCTATCAGACAAGGTAAAAGATGCCATGCTGGCGCAAATTCCTATGAAAGCATTTGGGCAGGCAGGACAGGTTGCAGATTTGACAGTATTTTTAGCAGGCCAAGATTATCTAACTGGTCAAGTGGTTGCCATTGATGGCGGCCTCAGTATGTAGCAGAAGCTAGAGGTAAAAAAGATGAAACTAAATCGTGTAGTAGTAACAGGTTATGGAGTGACATCTCCAATCGGAAATACACCAGAAGAATTTTGGAATAGTTTGACAACTGGAAAAATCGGAATTGGTCAAATAACAAAATTTGATCACAGTGACTTTGATGTGCATAATGCGGCAGAAATCCAAGATTTTCCTTTTGATAAATACTTTGTAAAAAAAGATACCAACCGTTTTGATAACTATTCTTTATATGCCTTGTATGCAGCTCAAGAGGCTGTTAATCATGCAGGTCTTGATGTAGAGACTCTTGACAAGGATCGTTTTGGTGTTATTGTGGCCTCTGGTATTGGTGGAATCAAGGAAATTGAAGATCAAGTGCTTCGTCTCAACGAAAAAGGACCAAAACGTGTGAAACCATTGACCCTTCCAAAAGCCTTGCCAAATATGGCTTCAGGAAATGTTGCTATGCGTTTTGGAGCAAACGGTGTTTGTAAATCCATCAATACTGCCTGCGCTTCATCAAATGATGCGATTGGGGATGCCTTCCGCTCAATTAAATTTGGTTTCCAAGATGTTATGTTGGTAGGTGGTTCAGAAGCTTCTATTACACCTTTTGCTATTGCTGGTTTCCAAGCCTTGACAGCTCTCTCTACTACAGAGGATCCAGCTCGTGCTTCTATCCCATTTGATAAGGACAGAAATGGTTTTGTCATGGGAGAAGGTTCAGGGATGTTGGTTCTTGAAAGTCTTGAACACGCGGAAAAACGTGGGGCTACTATCCTTGCTGAAGTGGTTGGTTACGGAAATACTTGTGATGCCTACCACATGACTTCACCACATCCAGAAGGTCAGGGAGCTATCAAGGCCATCAAACTAGCCTTGGAAGAAGCTGAGATTTCTCCAGAGCAAGTAGCCTATGTCAATGCTCACGGAACGTCAACTCCTGCTAATGAAAAAGGAGAAAGTGGTGCGATCGTAGCTGTTCTTGGTAAGGAAGTGCCTGTATCATCAACCAAGTCTTTCACAGGACATTTGCTGGGTGCTGCAGGTGCAGTAGAAGCTATTGTCACCATCGAGGCTATGCGTCATAACTTTGTACCAATGACAGCTGGAACAAGTGAAGTATCAGATTATATCGAAGCCAATGTCGTTTATGGACAAGGCTTGGAGCAAGAAATTCCATACGCTATTTCAAATACTTTTGGTTTTGGTGGCCACAATGCAGTTCTTGCTTTCAAACGTTGGGAGAATGAATAAGTATGAATTTAAACGATATTAAAGACTTGATGGCCCAATTTGACCAATCAAGTTTGAGAGAATTTTCTTATAAAAATGGGACGGATGAGTTGCAGTTTAGCAAGAATGAAGCGAGACTGGTGTCTGAAGCTGCATCTCAAGTTGCTCCAGCACCCGTTCTAGCAACACCGAGTCCAGTGGCACCTACATCTGCTCCAGAAGAAACTGTAGTGGAAGCAACTTCGGCGCCAGCTGAAACAAATGTGGCTGCTGAGGGAGATCTTGTAGAGAGCCCACTTGTTGGGGTAGCTTACTTGGCTGCTGGTCCAGATAAACCTGCCTTTGTAACAGTTGGTGATAGTGTTAAAAAAGGTCAAACATTGGTAATTATCGAAGCCATGAAAGTCATGAATGAAATTCCTGCACCTAAGGATGGTGTGGTAACAGAAATTCTCGTTTCTAACGAAGAAATGGTTGAGTTTGGTAAAGGATTGGTACGAATCAAATGATCGATATTCAAGGAATCAAAGAAGCCCTTCCCCACCGTTATCCTATGCTCCTAGTGGACCGTGTCTTGGAAGTGAGCGAGGACACCATTGTTGCCATCAAAAATGTGACCATCAATGAGCCCTTCTTTAACGGCCATTTTCCTCAATACCCAGTTATGCCAGGTGTTCTGATTATGGAAGCCTTGGCGCAAACAGCTGGTGTTTTGGAGTTGTCAAAACCTGAAAATAAGGGGAAACTGGTCTTTTACGCTGGTATGGACAAGGTTAAGTTCAAGAAGCAAGTTGTACCAGGCGACCAATTAGTTATGACGGCAACGTTTGTAAAACGTCGCGGTACCATTGCTGTGGTTGAAGCAAAGGCTGAAGTGGATGGCAAGCTTGCAGCTAGTGGTACTCTTACCTTTGCAATAGGGAACTAAGGAGGTTCTCCATGTTTCGAAAAATTTTAATTGCCAATCGTGGTGAAATTGCGGTTCGGATTATCCGTGCGGCGCGTGAATTGGGGATTGCGACGGTGGCGGTTTATTCAACTGCTGATAAGGAAGCCCTTCATACGCTTTTGGCAGATGAAGCGGTTTGTATCGGCCCTGGCAAGGCAACAGAGTCTTATCTCAATATCAATGCGGTTCTATCAGCTGCAGTCTTGACTGAGGCAGAAGCCATTCACCCAGGTTTTGGATTTCTCAGTGAAAATTCCAAATTTGCAACCATGTGTGAAGAAGTTGGTATCAAGTTTATCGGCCCATCTGGTCATGTTATGGATATGATGGGGGATAAGATCAATGCGCGTGCTCAGATGATTAAAGCAGGCGTGCCAGTCATTCCAGGTTCGGATGGAGAAGTGCATAACTCTGAAGAAGCTTTGACTGTTGCTGAAAAAATTGGCTATCCTGTTATGCTTAAGGCTTCAGCAGGTGGAGGTGGTAAAGGGATTCGTAAGGTTGAAAAACCAGAAGACCTCGTATCAGCCTTTGAAACTGCCTCTAGTGAGGCCAAGGCCAATTATGGCAATGGTGCCATGTATATAGAACGAGTTATCTATCCAGCTCGTCACATTGAGGTTCAAATCCTAGGAGACGAACACGGAAATGTGATTCACTTGGGGGAACGGGATTGTTCTCTTCAACGGAATAACCAAAAGGTTTTGGAAGAAAGTCCTTCGATTGCAATCGGGAAAACGCTACGCCATGAAATCGGTGCTGCTGCTGTTCGAGCTGCAGAGTCTGTTGGCTATGAGAATGCAGGGACCATTGAATTTCTGCTTGATGAAGCCAGTAGCAACTTCTACTTCATGGAAATGAATACTCGTGTACAAGTAGAACATCCAGTAACAGAATTTGTTTCAGGTGTGGATATCGTTAAGGAACAGATTCGCATTGCGACAGGTCAGCCTTTGTCTGTTAAGCAAGAAGATATTGTCCTACGCGGTCATGCCATCGAGTGTCGGATCAATGCAGAAAACCCAGCCTTTAACTTTGCTCCAAGTCCAGGTAAGATTACCAATCTCTATCTGCCAAGTGGTGGAGTTGGCTTGCGCGTGGATTCAGCAGTTTATCCAGGCTATACCATACCACCCTATTATGATAGTATGATTGCTAAAATCATCGTTCATGGTGAAAATCGTTTTGATGCCTTGATGAAAATGCAACGTGCCCTCTATGAATTAGAGATTGAAGGGGTGCAGACCAATGCTGATTTCCAGCTTGACCTTATTTCAGATCGCAATGTCATTGCTGGAGATTACGATACTTCCTTCTTAATGGAAACCTTCTTACCTAAATATCAAGAAAAAGAATAAAATGACTTCAAGAGTTTAAACCGAAAAGGGGAATCAATGGCTCTATTTAGTAAAAAAGATAAGTATATTCGAATCAATCCCAATCGTTCGGTTAGGGAAAAACCTCAAGCTAAGCCAGAGGTTCCAGATGAATTATTTTCTAAGTGTCCGGGTTGTAAGCATACCATCTATCAGAAAGATCTGGGAAGTGAGCGTATCTGTCCACAATGTAGCTATACCTTTCGTATTTCTGCCCAAGAACGCTTGGCTTTGACAATTGATATGGGAACTTTCAAGGAATTGTTTACAGGGATTGAAAGCAAGGATCCCTTGCATTTCCCTGGTTACCAAAAGAAACTGGCATCTATGCGTGAAAAAACAGGTCTGGACGAAGCTGTTGTGACAGGAACTGCTCTTATTAAAGGTCAGACTGTGGCTCTTGGGATTATGGATTCCAACTTTATCATGGCTTCTATGGGTACGGTTGTAGGTGAAAAAATCACTCGTTTGTTTGAGTATGCGACTGTCGAAAAATTGCCAGTTGTTCTCTTCACAGCCTCTGGTGGAGCCCGTATGCAGGAAGGAATCATGAGTCTCATGCAGATGGCCAAGATTTCTGCAGCAGTTAAACGCCATTCAAATGCAGGTCTTTTTTACCTGACCATTTTAACAGATCCAACGACAGGTGGTGTGACAGCTTCTTTCGCTATGGAAGGTGATATCATTCTAGCTGAACCACAGAGCTTGGTTGGTTTTGCTGGGCGTCGTGTGATTGAAAATACGGTTCGTGAAAGCTTGCCTGAGGATTTCCAAAAGGCAGAATTCCTATTGGAGCATGGATTTGTGGATGCTATCGTTAAAAGAAGAGACTTGCCAGATACGATTGCAAGCCTAGTCAGATTGCATGGAAGGAGTCCTAGATGAATATTGCAAAAATAGTCAGAGAAGCGCGTGAGCAGAGTCGCTTGACAACCTTGGACTTTGCGACAGGCATTTTTGATGAATTTATCCAATTACACGGTGACCGTTCTTTTCGTGACGATGGTGCAGTTGTTGGTGGTATCGGATGGCTTGGAGACCAAGCTGTAACAGTGGTTGGTATCCAAAAAGGCAAGAGTTTACAAGATAACCTCAAGCGGAATTTTGGGCAACCGCATCCAGAAGGCTACCGCAAGGCTCTACGGTTGATGAAACAAGCTGAAAAATTTGGCCGTCCAGTGGTGA
The DNA here is from genome assembly GCF_013276755.1 of Streptococcus sp. 5004. Classification (GTDB taxonomy): domain Bacteria; phylum Bacillota; class Bacilli; order Lactobacillales; family Streptococcaceae; genus Streptococcus. The sequence continues at coordinate 22,135 of NZ_VMLP01000025.1, forward strand.
CCTTTATCAATACAGCAGGTGCCTATCCTGGTGTCGGAGCGGAAGAACGTGGACAGGGGGAAGCTATTGCTCGCAATCTCATGGAAATGAGTGACCTGAAAGTTCCGATTATCGCTATCATTATTGGTGAAGGTGGTTCAGGAGGGGCTCTGGCTCTAGCAGTCGCAGACCGTGTTTGGATGCTGGAAAATTCTATCTATGCCATTCTCAGTCCAGAAGGTTTTGCTTCTATTCTATGGAAGGATGGCAGTCGTGCCATGGAAGCAGCAGAGTTGATGAAAATCACTTCACACGAGTTGTTAGAAATGGACGTGGTGGATAAAGTGATTTCTGAAGCAGGACTTTCTAGTAAAGAACTGATTAAGAATGTTAAAAAAGAACTCCAAGCTGAGCTAGCCCTACTTTCACAAAAATCGTTAGAAGAGTTGTTGGAAGAACGCTATCAACGATTTAGAAAATACTAATATAAAAACTAGAACTGGCAGTCAGTTCTAGTTTTTATGTGCTTCTTATACTCAATGAAAATCAAAGAGCAAACTAGGAAACTAGCTGCAGGCTGCTCAAAACANNCTGACGAAGTCAGTAACATCTATACGACAAGGCGACGTTGACGCGGTTTGAAGAGATTTTCGAAGAGTATTACTCTGTGCAGAGGGGAAAGTCAAAAGGTGCCTGGAAGACCAAACACCTTTTTGATTATTCATTTTCTTCAGTTACAAATTGACTAAGCAGTCCATTGATAAAACGGGCTGATTTTTGATCTGAAAAATTCTTAGCGAGTTCAATGGCTTCATTGACTGCTACCAGCTGAGGTGTATCAAATGATGTGATTTCAAAGATTCCTAAGCGTAGTAAGTTTTTTTCGACCAAGGTCAAGCGTTCAACTGTCCAGCCTGACTTGAGGTGCTGGTTGATTTGTTTATCCAACTCGTCTTTTTGAGCTTGAACGCCAGAAACCAAGTTCAGAAGAAAGGCAGGGATTTGCACATCTGCATCTTCACGGTCATGCGTGTAGGCAAAGCGACAAGCTGTTTCCATATCTGTGTCGAATTCAAGGCTCATGAGAGCTTGAAAAGCGCATTTACGAAGTTCGCGTCTGGATTCTAATAGTGGACTAGTCATTGAGGAAGTCCTCGTCAAACAGATCTTTCAACTCTGGTTTCGGAGTTTTATCCGGAACGATTCCCGCAACGTGAATATTGACAATAGAAAGTTCCACATCAGCCATATTACGAACAGCGTCCTTAACAGCTTTTTGGATAGCCATAGCAACTTTAGGTACTTTCACACCGTACTCAAGGTAGAGATAGATGTCAGCAGTTAGCTCTTCGTTGCTTTCTTTTAAGTAGACGCCACGACCAAGAGAGAGTTTTGATAGGGTGTCAGATACGGATTTATTTGAAAATGAGTGGACACCATCAACTTTAGCAGTTGCGATGGCAATGATTTTTTCAAGTACACGTGGAGCGATAACGATTTCGCCAAATTGTTCTTCAATTCCCATAGAATGACCTCTTTCTAGAGATTAGGCACGAGAAACGTAAGTTCCTTCTGCAGTGTTGATGATCAATTTTTGTCCAGCTTCGATGAAGTCAGGAACGTTGACAACAAGTCCAGTTTCCATAGTCGCTGGTTTACCAGAACCTGTAACAGTAGCACCTTTGATAGATGGTTGTGTTTCAGCGACTGTCAATTCAACAGTAGTTGGTACAGTTACACCGATCACTTCAGTTCCGTAGAATTGGATTTTCACATCAGAGTTTTCAAGGATGTAAAGCAATTCATTTTCAACGTTTACGACTGGGATTTCGTATTGGTCGTAAGTTTCAGTGTTCATGAAGTAGGCAGTTTCATCCATTTTGTACAAGTATTGAGCTGGAACAGTCTCGATAATAGCTTGTTCGAATTTTTCTTCTGGACGGTAGCTTGTATCAAAAGTAGAACCAGTACGGACATCACGTAATTTCATACGCATGATTGTGTTCCCTTTACCTGGTTTGTGGTGGCTAGCTTCCAAAACGCGGATCAATTTTCCGTCTGCAGTTTCAAATGTCATACCAGCTTTCAATTTGCTTGCTTCAATCATGTTTTTACCTCTTTAATAAATATTATTACTCTTCATTTTACCATAAAATCTTCTGGAAATAAAGCCAAAATAGTTATTGGGACATGGTAGGAGCGAAAAAACCAACCTCAGGGCTGGTTTCTTTTACATATTAATCTTCTTTCAACTTCGCCAATTCTTGGGCAAGTAGTTTAAGGGCAACTTGTGGGTTGGCTTGGCCTTTGGTTGCTTTCATAAGGAATCCTGTGAAGGCCTTGTCTGCATTGCGTTTTCCTGACTTGAAGTCGGCAACGGCTGCTTCATTATCTGCGAAGACTTGATGAATGATTGGAATCAGGACATCTGGATCTGAAATTTGAACCATACCTGCTTTTTCAACGTATTCACGCGCACCACCGCCATTTTTAGCTAGGTGGACAAAGACTTTCTTGGCAATCTTAGAAGAGATCGTGCCGTCTTCGATGATGGCAATCATTTCTACTAAGTTTTCTGGTGTCAATTCGATTTGTTCTAGTGTCTTGCCTTCGGCGTTCAAGAACTGAGCAACTTCACCTTGGAGCCAGTTAGAGACTTGTTTGGCATCACCACCTAGGGCGACAGCTTTTTCAAAGAAATCAGAAGTGACTTTATTGGCAGTCAGCTGACTAGCATCGTAGTCTGACAAGCCAAGGTCAGATACGTAGCGAGCACGGCGTTCTTTTGGAAATTCTGGCAATTCAGTCCGCATTTTCTCAATCCACTCGTCTGAGATTTCAAAGAGTGGTAGGTCTGGTTCTGGGAAGTAGCGGTAGTCAGCAGCGCCTTCTTTGACACGCATGAGGATAGTTGCCTTGTTAGCTTCATCGTAACGGCGTGTTTCTTGACGGATTTGACCACCTGAGCGTAGGATTTCGGCTTGGCGTTGGACTTCGTATTCAAGACCTTTACGAACATTTGAGAAGGAGTTGAGGTTCTTCAACTCTGTCTTGGTACCGAATTTCTCTTGACCATACGGACGAAGGGAGATGTTGGCATCCACACGCATAGAACCTTCTTCCATCTTAACGTCAGAAATGCCAGCGTACTGGATAACTTCCTTGAGGGCTGTCAGATAAGCGTAGGCTTCTTCTGGCGAACGCATATCGGCTTCAGATACAATCTCAATCAAGGGCACACCTTGGCGGTTGAGGTCAACATAAGAGTAACCATCTGTACCGTGGGTGTTTTTACCAGCGTCTTCCTCTAAGTGGGCGCGTTCGATACCGATTTTCTTGGTGGTACCGTCTTCTAGCTCAACTTCAATCCAGCCCTTATAACCGATTGGTTCATCAAACTGAGAAATTTGGTAGGCTTTAGGATTATCAGGGTAGAAGTAGTTCTTGCGGTCAAAGTGCATCTTTTTGTGGATGTCCATGTTGAGGGCAAGAGCTGCCTTGATACCGGCGTCGACAACACCTTTATTGAGAACTGGCAGAACTCCTGGGAAAGACCAGTCAATCACGTTAGTGTTGGCATTTTGGTCATTTCCAAAGTGGGCAGAAGTAGGTGAGAAGATTTTTGAATTGGTGTTGAGCTCTACGTGGACTTCAAGTCCAATGACTGTTTCAAAGTTCATTAGTTATCACCTCCAAAAATCATGGGTTGTTGTTTGTGGTAGTCTGTTGTTGCTTCAAAGGCAGCAGCAGCTTGGTAAATGGTTTCCTCAGAGTACTTAGGACCAATCAATTGCAGACCGACAGGTAGACCTTGAGAGAATCCAGCAGGAATCGAAATTCCTGGGAGACCAGCTAAGTTTACAGGTATGGTCAAGAGGTCAGCCAAGTACATGGCAACTGGGTCGTGGTTGAGAGAATCCAAGTCATAGGCAACACTTGGTGCAGTTGGCCCCAAAATCAAGTCATAATCTGCAAAGACTTTTTCGAAATCTTGAATGATAAGGGTACGAACCTGACCAGCCTTCTTGTAGTAAGCATCGTAGTAACCTGATGAAAGGCTGAAAGTACCTAGCATGATACGGCGTTTCACCTCTTCACCAAAACCTTGGCTACGGCTGTTTACATAGATTTCATCAAGATTTGTCGCATCCTCTGCGCGGTAGCCGTAACGGATACCGTCAAAGCGTTGCAAGTTTGATGAAGCTTCTGATGAAGCGATGATGTAGTAAACGGCAACACCGTATTTAGAGTGAGGCAGGCTGACTTCTTCGACGATAGCACCAAGTTTCTCAAAGTGTTTAGCTGCGTTGATGATAGTTTCTTTAACTTCTGGGTTAATTCCTTCACCGAGGTATTCCTTAGGCAAAGCGATTTTCATGCCCTTGATGTCTTGGCCAATTTTTGAAGTAAAGTCGGCAATGCGGATAGGAGCAGAAGTAGAGTCTTTGGCATCTTCGCTGGCAATAGCGTTGAGCAAGAGAGCATTTTCCTTAACAGTAGGAGCAAAAGGTCCAATCTGGTCTAATGAACTACCAAAGGCAATGAGACCGAAACGTGAAACTGTTCCGTAGGTTGGTTTGAGACCAACGATTCCGTTGAAGGCAGCAGGTTGGCGGATAGAGCCACCCGTATCAGAACCAAGTGACAAGCGGACTTGTCCAGAAGCTACAGCTGCGGCAGAACCACTTGATGAACCACCAGGAACCTTGCTGTGGTCCCAAGCGTTTTTAGTCGCACCATAGTGTGAAGTTTCACCTGAACCACCCATTGCAAATTCGTCCATGTTGGTTTTTCCGACGACAATCATACCTTTCGCTTTTGCATTGGTAACAGCAGTCGCATCAAAGATTGGCTCATAGTTGTAGAGCATTTTTGAGGCAGCAGTTGTGAGAATTCCGTCTGTAGAGATATTATCCTTAACAGCAAGTGGAATTCCTGAAAGGACATTATCAGCATCAATTCCAGCTTCATCAATGGCTTTGGCTTGAGCAAGAGCTTGCTCCTCAGCGATGGTGACAAAAGCGTTGATAGCTGTCTCGCGAGACTTGATATCTTCAAGCGTGGCTTGGGTTAATTCTGTTGCAGAAATTTCCTTAGAAACAAGGAGATTGTGCAAGTCTTCAATTGTTTTATTGTTGAAAGTCATTAGGCATCTCCTCCATCGTCTAGGATAGCTGGTACCTTGATATAGTAGTTATCTTTTTCAGGTACGTTTTTAAACAAGCGATCACGGTCTGTCCCTTCTTCAGCCACATCAGGGCGGAGTACAGTCTTGCGGTCAGCCATGGTCGTAGTAGGTGCGACACCAGTTGTGTCGACTTCGCCCAGCAATTCAACCATGTCAACAATCTTAGACAAGGTAGTCGCAAAGGCAGCAGTTTCTTCTTCAGAGAATCTTAATTTTGAAAGATTGGCAACGTGTGTTACCTCTTCTTGCGTAATTTTCATCTTGCATCCTTTCGTGAAATGATGATTTTTAGTCTGTTCTATTTTACCATATTTTCCTATAAATAAGGGAAGGAAAGGTGAAAAAAGACAGGTATAGGATGGAGAACGGATTTTGATGATGATTTATTTGAAAAGCGGATTTCAAAGGGGAAAATATATGGTACAATAGTTTAACAGAGAAGTGAAGACGGTGGTTACGAAATCGAAAGGATGGTGATGCTTATGTGCAGAACCTGTAAAATCTTAGTAGAAAGGAGTAACCAGATTTGTCCCCTTTTGAGGCTTTGACACTCATGTTTGTAGCTGGTAACTTTGTTATCACGCTCCTAAAGTTCATCCTTGAATTGGTAAAAGAGACAAAAAAATAGCCGTCCTAACTTTGGCGAGTTAACGAGCTATTTTTTAGTTATGTAATTACAGCCACCGTCTTAAACGGCTCTGTGGGGTGTTGTTGTCGCAACACCTTTTTCTATATTTATTGTAACATTTATTTGAAAAATTGCAAGGGGAATTGTTCTACTTTAGCAGTGTCTGACATAAAATAGAAATTGAAAAAAATGCTAAAATCCGATATAATGGAGTGTTGAAAGGAATGGTAAAATCCAATGTAAAAATCATTCTTAGATATCGAAACAAGAAAAATAGAGAATCAAAGAAAGAGAACTTATGAATATTCAAGAAGAAATTAAGAAACGTCGTACCTTTGCCATTATCTCTCACCCGGACGCGGGGAAAACAACCATTACTGAGCAGTTGCTCTACTTTGGGGGCGAGATTCGTGAGGCTGGTACGGTTAAAGGAAAGAAAACAGGGACTTTTGCCAAGTCTGACTGGATGGACATCGAGAAGCAACGTGGGATTTCCGTTACTTCATCTGTTATGCAGTTTGACTACGATGGTAAGCGTGTGAATATCCTCGATACGCCAGGACACGAGGACTTCTCAGAAGATACCTATCGTACCTTGATGGCGGTGGATGCTGCGGTCATGGTGGTGGACTCTGCCAAGGGTATCGAGGCTCAAACCAAGAAATTGTTTGAGGTTGTCAAACATCGTGGTATTCCAGTCTTTACCTTTATGAACAAGTTGGACCGTGATGGACGTGAGCCACTAGACCTCTTGCAAGAGTTGGAAGAAGTCTTGGGCATTGCGAGCTATCCGATGAACTGGCCAATCGGGATGGGGAAAGCCTTTGAAGGCTTGTATGACCTCTATAACCAACGCTTGGAGCTCTATAAAGGGGATGAGCGTTTTGCTAGCCTAGAAGATGGGGACAAACTCTTTGGTAGCAATCCTTTCTACGAGCAAGTCAAGGATGATATTGAACTTTTAAATGAAGCTGGGAATGAGTTCTCAGAGGAAGCTATTTTAGCTGGAGAATTAACACCTGTTTTCTTCGGTTCAGCCCTGACAAACTTTGGTGTGCAGACCTTCCTTGAAACCTTCCTTAAGTTTGCTCCAGAACCACATGGGCACAAGAAAACAGATGGAGAAATTGTGGATCCTTACGATAAGGACTTCTCAGGATTTGTCTTTAAAATCCAAGCCAACATGGACCCTCGTCACCGTGACCGTATCGCCTTTGTCCGTATCGTATCAGGTGAATTTGAGCGCGGCATGAGTGTCAACTTGCCTCGTACTGGTAAGGGGGCTAAACTGTCTAATGTGACTCAGTTTATGGCGGAAAGTCGTGAGAATGTGACCAATGCCGTGGCAGGTGATATCATCGGGGTTTACGATACCGGTACTTATCAGGTTGGGGATACCTTGACAGTTGGGAAAAACAAATTTGAATTTGAACCACTGCCAACCTTTACCCCTGAAATTTTCATGAAAGTTTCTGCTAAGAATGTCATGAAGCAAAAATCCTTCCACAAGGGGATTGAGCAACTGGTGCAAGAGGGTGCCATTCAGCTTTATAAAAATTACCAAACAGGCGAGTACATGCTGGGAGCTGTAGGTCAACTCCAGTTTGAAGTCTTCAAACACCGTATGGAAGGCGAATACAATGCGGAAGTCGTCATGAGTCCAATGGGTAAAAAGACCGTTCGTTGGATCAAGCCTGAGGATTTGGATGAACGGATGTCATCAAGTCGCAATATCTTGGCCAAAGACCGTTTTGACCAACCAGTCTTCCTCTTTGAAAATGACTTTGCCCTCCGTTGGTTTGCGGACAAGTATCCAGACGTAGAGTTGGAAGAAAAAATGTAGATCGCCAAAGTTACTTGATTGTGTAACAATCTAAGTAACTAACGCCAAGTTTCTATGGAACTTGGCTAGGCGCTCCACTAGTAAAGTTTTACGAATAATATCGATTCGTAAAACTTTCCGTCGTAACTGGTAGTGAGTGGCCTAGCTAACTGCTTTACTAACTACGTTTGGCAACTAGAATCGATTTGCCAAACTCCGTGTCGTAATCTAACAATCGGTAACCTTTATATTGGTTGATTTAAATATTCTAATAAGAGAAGTCCAGGAATGCTCATTCTTGGGCCACAAATAAAAGAAAACTTCAGATATTCACCTTTTGTGATTGGTCTGAAGTTTTCTTTTTTATACTCAATGAAAATCAAAGAGTAAACTAGGAATCTAGCAGCAGGCTGCTCAAAACACCGTTTTGAGGTTGTGGATAGAACTGACGAAGTCAG
>NZ_VMLP01000026.1:0-58900 GCF_013276755.1 Streptococcus sp. 5004
TTCGTCTTTCTTTAGGGGTGAACACAATGTGATACTTACAATGCCACTTTGTGTGCGATAAACTATGAGCCTTTTGTGCCATATTTTTCTCCTTTCGCTTTACAATTGACTTGAACACCTTTATTGTATCGCGTTCGGAGTTTTTGGGGTATAACCTTCGACGCGCACCCGCATAGCGAGTGGTTTTTTTGTCTCGCACCTAACGGAGCGAGACGGACTGAAAGTCACATAAAAAAAAGTTGGAGCTCAGTACTCCAACTTTTCTATTAAAATGTTTGGCGTTTAGCTTTACGCTCTGCACGACCGCGAGCACGACTTTCTGCACGCTTGGTTTTGCGGCGCTTTTCATCAACCGCCCATTGAATTTTCTTCTTATAACCCGGTTTGACTTTTTTCTTTTTCTTTTTAACCAGACCAATCATTTCGATATCAAGCTTATCTTGTTTTTTCTCACGGTTGGCACGACGATCACGGTCATAGGTATCTTGAAATTCCCCGTCTTTGACCATCTTCGGAGTAAATTTAATTCCTAATTTCTCCAACTCACGGATATCCGAGTCATCGCTTGGCTGATAAAGGGTAATAGCTGTACCTGGTAGGCCATTGCGTCCGGTACGACCAACACGGTGTACAAAGAAAGACAAGTCTTGCGGAATGGCATCATTGATGACATGGCTGACACCTTCAATGTCAATTCCACGCGCTGCCAAATCTGTTGCGACAATGTACTCAAAATCCAGATTTTTCACCTGATTCATAATACGCTTGCGCTCACGAGGGGCAATATCTCCATGAATCTTCGCTACCTTCAATCCTTGAGCAGTCAGATATGAATGCAATTCATCAGCACGTGTCTTAGTATTGACAAAAATCATTGCCAAATAAGGCTGCATCAACTGAGTCAACTGGTAAATTTGAGCATTCTTATCACGTCCCTTAGTAGAAATCAACCAATTATCAATGGTATCAGAAATGACCGTTTTGGTCTTGATTTTCTCCATGACAGGATTTGACAAGTATTTTTTCAAGAATGGTTGCAGTTTTTGTGGAATAGTCGCTGAGAAGACCATGAATTGCAAGTCTTTTGGAAGACTGCCAGCAATCTTATCAACAGTTTCCAAGAATCCCATATCCAAGGTCATGTCTGCTTCATCAACAACAAAGGTCTTGGCCTTGTGAATAGCCAAATCACCGGATTTAACCAAGTCGTAAATACGGCCTGGTGTTCCAATAACAATATGAGGCTGATTGCTTGCCAATTTCTCAATCTGACGAGCCTTATCCGTACCACCCACATAATTAACCACACGAACTTCCACTTCTGAGTGGGTTGCAATCTGACGAGCTGCTTGATAAATTTGAGTAGCCAACTCACGGCTAGGTACAGTGATTACTGCTTGTACACTATCGCTAGATTCATCTAATTGCTGGAAAATCGGTAACAAGAAAGTATGAGTCTTACCTGAACCTGTTTTTGATTCTCCAACCAAATCTCTGCCTGCCAAGACAATGGGAATCAACTTATCTTGTACCTCTGTTGGAGTTGTAAATTTCAACTCCTGCAAGGCTTCTCTAATATAGTTTTTAAATTGAAATTTCGTAAATGACATAATATCCTCGATTCTATCTATCTTATCAATTATACCACATTTTATTCCATTTCAGTAGCCTCACTCATTTATACTCAATGAAAATCAAAGAGCAAACTAGGAAGCTAGCCGCAGGCTGTACTTGAGTACGGCAAGGTAAAGCTAACGTGGTTTGAATTTGATTTTCGAAGAGTATTAGGCGATTTCCAGTAGCTTCTCTAATAAGAAAAAGGCTGGAATTTTATAATCCCAACCTCTTTTCATACTCAATGAAAATCAAAGATCAAACTAGGAAACTAGCCGCAGGCTGTACTTGAATACGGCAAGGCGACGTTGACGTGGTTTGAATTTGATTTTCGAAGAGTATCAGTTATTATTTCCAGTTTAAAATAGCACTCAAGCCATAGTGATCACTGACTTGCGGACTATTGTTACCATCAAATACAACATGTAAATTTTCTACCTCTAACTCTTTGGTAGTAAAAACATAGTCGATTCGAAGGGGTTCAGTGTTCCCTTTCCATCCATCTATTTCTGGTGGAACAGTATAGCTACCACTTTTCTCTTGAGCAACTTCAAAAGCGTCTTGTAAGCCCAATGGACTAGCTAAAATAGCTTGGTAGCCTTCCTTACCGGCTGGGTTGTTGAAATCTCCAGCTAGCAAAAGTGGCTTATTCAATTCTTTCAAGACAGCTTCAAATCGTGCCCATTCTTCTTGGAAACCTTTATCCCACCAAGAAAGGTGGACACTTGCAACTGCAAGCTCCTTACCATCAACTACAGTTTCAGCCAAGGCAACACGGCGAGTATGATAGTCTGTTGGATCATCCACATCTGAAACCAAAATTTCTCTGGCTTCAATAGGTGTTTTAGACAAGATAGCTACACCTTCGTGGTAGCGATCATAACCGATATGGTTATAGGCCCAGGTCCAGTAGTAATTTTTCCCTTGCTCAGACAACTTTTCAACCAAGAGTCTAACATAGTGATCTTGGTGAATAGGCTCAGCTGCTGGCAAAGCTTGATAAAGATCATTGACCTCCACCTCTGGCGATGTGATCTCCTGATTGATTTCTTGGAAACAAATCAAATCATAGTCTTTTTCAAGAATATCCTCAAGCAAAATCTGGAATTTTTCCTCTGCTTCTTTTTCCATCCAACTGTGAGTATTGAGTGTTAAAAATTTCATGCTTTTCTCCCAAAATAAGAGGTTGGAATACAGCTTCCAACCTCAAGTATATTACAATTCTACTTTAGCAACTGCTGTTTTAGCTGCAAGAGAACCTGTTTTTTCTAATTTAACTGATTTAATTGCATCACCATTTGTGAAGACAACTACTGTTGAAGTTTCACGTCCTGCTGCACGGATAGCATCCAAGTCAGCTGTGACAAGGAGATCTCCTGCTGCAACTTTTTGTCCTTCAGCAACATGAACTGTAAATGGTTTACCTTCAAGACTTACTGTGTCCAAACCAATGTGAACCAATACTTCAAGACCTGCTTCAGTCACAATACCAAGAGCATGTTTTGTTGGGAAGATGCTTGATACAGTACCTGAAACTGGAGATACGATATTTCCATTTGCTGGTTCTACTGCAAATCCATCACCCATCATTTTTTGAGCAAATACTGGATCTTTTACTTGTTCCAAAGCAACAACTTGACCGTCTGCTACTGAGTAAACTTCCTCAGTAAGACCTTTGAAGTGAACAGTGTTTTGTTGTGCTTCAGTCATTTGGCTTGGAAGAGTTTCAGGAATGATTTCACCTGAATCAAGGATATCTTGGATATCAGATTTCAATACGTCTGCTTTTGGACCGTAGATAGCTTGAACCCCTTGTCCTTTCATGACAAGACCCATAGCTCCTTCTGCTTTCCATTGCTCTGCATTTCCTACTTTATCTGCATCTTTAACAGTTACACGAAGACGAGTCATACATGCGTCAACATCAACGATGTTTGCACGTCCACCAAGAAGGTTGATAATGTTTACAGCTTGAGAGCCTGCTGCAACTTTTACTTCGCTACTAGACTCTTCTGAACCTTCAGCAGTTTCGTAGTTTCCGTTACGCCCTGGAGTTGCGTAGTTGAATTTTTGAATCATGAAGTTTGCGATAAAGTACATGATTACGGCAAAGAGAACAGTTACCCAAACGAAGTTAATGATATCCATACCGATACCAGCATTAATTGCTAGTGGTGTACGAGTCAAGAACTCGATTGAACCGAATGAGTGGACACGTAGGTTTACTACGTCAGCCATAGCGAAGGCAGCACCTTGAACAAGTGAGTAAACAAGATACATAGGTGTTGCTACAAACATGAACATGTATTCGATTGGTTCAGTAACCCCTGTCAAGAATGTTGCAAGAGCTGTCGCAATCATCATACCTTTGTATTTGTGTTTCTTGTCAGCATCAACATTACGGTAGATAGCCACAACCACACCCATCAAGATACCGAATGAACCGATCATTTGTCCAACTTTGAAACGAGCTGGATGTACTGTATCTAACAAGTGTTGGTATTGACTAGCATCAGTACCTTTAAGGTTTACAAGGTCTGTTACCCATGCAAGCCAAAGTGGATCTTGACCAAATACTTGACTACCTTTAGCTGCACCAGTTAAGACATCATAAGTACCACCAAGAGCTGTGTAGTTCATTGGGATAGTCAACATGTGGTGAAGACCAAATGGCAAGAGCAAACGTTCCAATGTACCATACAAGAATGGTGCAAGGATTGGAGCAGTTTCTTGTGAGTTGGCAATCCAGATACCAAAGCTATTGATACCAGTTTGCACAAGTGGCCAGAAAGCAGCAAGTACAATTGCAGCAATTATTGAACGAAGAATAACTACAAATGGTACAAAACGTTTTCCGTTAAAGAATGAAAGTGCATCAGGAAGCTTACGGAAGTTATAGTATTTATTGTAAGCAGTTGCTCCAATAAAACCAGAAATAATCCCTACGAATACACCCATGTTAAGTGCTGGAGCTTCCATAACACTAATGAAGTAATCAGCAACTTTGATTGATCCACCAAAGAGAGTTGTTACCATAGCTTCTGGATTTTTCAACATATCTCCTGATACACCAAAGATTGTACCAGTGATACGGTTGATTAGGATAAAGGCAAGACCAGCGGCGAAAGCACCACCAGCACGTTCTTTAGCCCAGCTACCTCCAATGGCTAGGGCGAACAAGATATGAAGGTTAACGATAACCCCCCAACCGATTTGTTCTAGTACACCACCAGTAATAACAAGTGGTGCAAAGGTTGGGTTAATCATCACGATAGACTTACCGATTGAAATCATCAAACCAGCAGCCGGCATAACCGCGATAACCACCATCAAAGCCTTACCGAATTTTTGCCAAAATTCGAAAGACAAGACATTTTTGAATGTATCTTTCATCATTCAAATCTCCTTTATTTTTATTTAGGCAAACGTTTTACGAAAACGTTTGCACCTTTTATGATTTAATTATACCACTTTATTTTTTTTTGTAAAGGCTTTTATAAAAAAAATTACACTTTTTCAAAAAAATTTCCAGTGCAAAATTTCAAGTTCAAATTAGTCATCAAGAAGTCTTCTCTGGGAGACTTCTTTATACTCTTCGAAAATCTCTTCAAACCACGTCAGCGTCGTCTTACCGTATATATGTGACTGACTTTCTACAACCTCAAATCAGTATTTTGAGCATCCTGTGGCGAGCTACCTAGTTTGCTCTTTGATTTTCATTGAGTATTAGAAGTCCCTTTTCAAAAACTCTTGTAGCAAAAAAGGAGATTTTACAACCTCCTCATAAAAGTAATTATTTTACCTAAATCTTCAAGAATCGGCGCATGGATATTCCTGATCCCAATGAACCAATGAAAATTCCAATCACAAATAGTAGGGCAATCATCAAAGGACTAAATAAATCTGGACTAATCATGGATAGATTTTGCCCTACCAACGATTTGTTGACAGATTGGTAAACCATTTGATAAACAATAAAGACCAAAACAGATGGTGCGATAGCTCCCAATAAACCGATAAAGGCTCCTTCTAACAAGAACGGTCCACGGATATAACTGTTTTTAGCTCCGACCAAGCGCATGATTTGAATTTCGCGACTGCGGGAAATAATGGTAATACGAATGGTATTTGAAATCAAGAAAACTGCGACAAAAATTAACAAAGCAGCAATCCCTAGTCCCCAAACACGGATAAATGAAGCTAACTTGAAGAGTCTTTCTGTATTGGCACCGCCATCTTGAACCTCAGAGACACCTTCAATTTTTTTAGCATCTTCGGCTATAGTTTTTACATCATTTGGAGTGTTTGCCTCTACAATATAGGCATCATAGAGAGGATTGGCATCTCCTTCAAAGATTTTCCAGTTATCTCCCATTGTCTCGGTTAATTTTTCATATTGTTCTTCTTTACTTGAAAAGGTAACACTCTTAACCGTAGACATGTTCTTCAAAGAATCATATACCTTGTGGTAGTCATTATTTGTAACAGTTTGACCTTCTTTTTCAATTGTCTGACTGTTATCTTCCACATCCTTTCGGATATAAACTACTACACGGACATTATTTTCAATATCTGTAGCTAGTTTCGCTGTATTGAAAATAACAGAAGCAAATATTGCCACTAAGGTCAAAGTAATCATGACTGAACTGACAGCAGCTACTGTCATCCAACCATTTCGTTTCAAACTTTTTAAGGCTTCAAATAAATGGCGAAAAAATCTACTAATCATCGTATCCATACTCTCCTTTTGATTCGTCACGAACGACACGGCCATTTTCAATGGCAATGACACGGTGGCGCAAGGTATTTACAATCTGGCTATTATGAGTCGCCATCAAAATAGTTGTCCCTTGTAGGTTAATCCGTTCCAAGAGATTCATAATTTCCCATGAATTGTCAGGATCCAGGTTTCCTGTTGGTTCATCGGCTATCAGTACTTTGGGATTATTTACAATGGCACGCGCAATCGCAATCCGCTGTTGCTCCCCACCTGAGAGTTCATTGGGGAAAGAACGAACCTTGTGCTTCAAGCCAACCAAGTCCAAAACTTCCATCACTCGTTTTTTGATATTACGGCGATTTTCCCCGATTACTTCCATAGCGTATGCAATATTCTCATAGACCGTTTTCTTTGGCAAGAGTTTATAATCCTGGAAGACAACCCCAACACTACGACGTAGAAGCGGGACATCTTTCTTTTTAATCTTAACCAGATTAAAACCAGCAACTGATAGGCTTCCTTTATCGATTTTTACTTCACGATACAGAGAACGAATAAAAGTTGACTTACCTGCTCCTGAAGGTCCTACGATGTAAGCAAATTCCCCCGGTTGAACGCTGACCGAAACACCGCGTAGGGCAGTCGTTCCGTTGTCGTATTTTTTGACGACATCTCTCATTTCAATGATTGACATATGAGTTCCTTTCTATCTTAGCTAATGCGCCACTTGAGATAGGCATCGATAAAACCATCTAGGTCCCCGTCCATAACCTTATCTACCTGAGCAACCTCAAAGCTAGTTCGGTGATCTTTTACCATAGTATAAGGTGTGAAGACATAAGAACGAATTTGGCTTCCCCATGTGATTTCTTTTTTCTCACCCTTGAGGGAATCTACCTCCGCAGCTTTCTTCTCTTGCTCCATTTGATAGAGTTTAGCCTGCAACATCTTCATAGCTCGATCTCTATTTCCATACTGGGTACGATCCACTGTTGATTGGACAACAATTCCAGTTGGAATGTGGGTTAAACGTACACCTGTTGAAACCTTGTTGACGTTTTGTCCACCGGCACCACCTGAACGGAAGGTATCCATCTTGATGTCATCTTCCCGGATTTCCACTTCAATGGTATCGTCCAACTCAGGCATCACTTCTACAGATGTGAAAGAGGTATGACGACGTTTGGCAGAGTCGAACGGCGAAATTCGCACCAAACGGTGCACACCCATTTCTGACTTGAGAAGGCCGTAGGCATTAGGACCTTCAAATGATAAGGTTACCGACTTAATACCTGCCTCATCACCTGCTTGGTAATCCAATACTTCCACTTTAAAGCCTTTAGCATTACCATAACGAGTATACATACGAAGCAACATATCGCCCCAGTCCTGCGCCTCAGTACCACCAGAACCTGGATGGATTTCCAAGATGGCATTGTTGTGGTCATAAGGTTCTGACAAGAGTAGAGTCATCTCGTAGCTGGTCATCATCTTATCAAGTTCGGATAACTGCGTTATCAATTCTTCATGCACCGACTCATCTTCAGATAAAAAGTCCAATAAAATTTCAACTTCATCCTGCAACTCTTCCATTTTGTGGAAGGTGTTGTAGGTGTTTTTTAATTCATTTAATTCTTGCGACGTTTTTTGGGCCGCGATATTATCGTTCCAAAAATCAGGTTCAGTCATCTTATTTTCCAAGATGGCAATCTCTTCCTCTAGACCTTCTAGGTCAAAGAGACCCCCTGAAAGAAGATAATTTTTCACGATTTGTGTCAATTTTCTGACGGATTACTGAAATGTCCATAAATACTCCTTTTTTACATCATTTCATTATAGCATATTTTATCATTTCTTTCCATCTTTTGCTATAATCCCTTTTTTATGAAAAAAGAAGCCTTTGGGCTTCCCTTTTTACAAGACTTTTGCTGAAGTGCGAGTGATTTCTTCCACTTGAATACCATTTGCTTCAAATTTTTCTTTCAAGGCTGGTAAATCAATTGATCCATCGATTTGAACTTCGATAATCACCTTACCATCCTTACGCGGAATATTGACTATATGAGAGATATTCAAATTTTCTTCAACGATTAGAGAAACAATCTTACTAAGAACGCCAACTTCATCTTCTGTAACAAAGCGCACACGAATTCCTTCTTCACCATAACCAGCAATTTCAAGAAAGGCTTGGAAAACGTCACGGTCCGTAATAACTCCGTATACTTGATGATTATCTACGACAGGAAGAATACCAATCTTGTTTTTCAACATCAGATAAGTTGCATCTTCTAGACTCGCATAGCCTGAAACAGTGACAACGTCACGAATCATGACATCTTTTACTTTTGTCTTATTCAGAAGATAGTTCATCTCATAGATAGAAAGACTTGTTGCTTTGGATGGACTAGCTTGCGCAATGGTTCCTTCAGTCACCAAACCAACCAATTGATCATTTTCGATAACAGGCAAGCGGTGCAACCCTTGCTCTCTCATCAAATCTGCTGCATGAGATACTGTTGTATCTGGACTAATATACACTACCTTGCGGGTCATAAAATCTTTAACTGCCATGAGACTTCTCCTTTTCTATTCTTATCCCTATTATACAATCTTTTTGTAAATCTATCAAACGCTTACATTTCTTTTTCAAAATTCAGAAAAGTATGAATAAGCTAGCAAAAAGAGCTCTAAAATCGAGCTCTGTGAATGAAGGTTAGAAACGTTTCATTCGATTTTTTCAATTATTAGAAATTAAGCTTTCAATGTAGATGAATATTGCTTTGCAATCTAAATATGCCGACTAAAAAGGTCCACTGGACTATAATGATGATTACTTCGTAATTTCCATCCGCAACCTAAACTAGTCTCCCAGACTATGCGAAGATTACTTCGTAATCCTTATCCACCGACTAAAAAGGTCCACTGGACTATAATGATGATTACTTCGTAATCTTCATCCACCGACTAAAACAATCCACTGGATTTGATGATTGCTTCGCAATCTCTATTCACCGACTAAAAAGGTCCCCCGGACCTTTTTAGCCACCTAGATATGCTTTTCTGACTTCTTCTGATGAAGCGAGTTCTTTTCCTGTTCCGGATAGGACGATTTTTCCTGTTTCCAGCACATAGCCTCGGTCAGAGATTGCGAGTGCCTTATTAGCATTTTGTTCAATCAAGAGGACGGTTGTTCCTTGCTTCTGGATGTCTTGAATGATATCAAAAATCTCTTGGATAAAGATTGGGGCAAGTCCCATTGATGGTTCATCTAAAAGAAGAAGTTTTGGTGTTGACATGAGGGCGCGTCCCATGGCAAGCATTTGTTGTTCTCCTCCTGAAAGAGTAGCTGCATCTTGGTTCTTCCGTTCTTCAAGACGAGGAAAGCGTGAAAAGACCTTCTTCAAGTTAGCTTGATTTTCTTCACGATTTTTCTTCAAGAAAGCTCCCATTTCAAGATTTTCCATAACAGTCAAGCCAGGAAAGACGTGGCGGCCTTCTGGAACTTGTGAAAGACCACCTGCCACGATTTTTTGAGCTGGCATTTTTTGGATTTCTTGATCTAAAAATTCAATCTTTCCTGAACTCGGTCTAACCAAACCAGACAAGGTACGGAGAATGGTTGTCTTACCTGCACCATTGGCACCGATAAGGGAAACGACTTCTCCTTCATTCACTTCAAAGCTTACATCACGGACTGCTTGGATCATGCCGTAATGCACAGAAAGATTATCAACTTTTAACATAGACATTAGGCTTCACCTCCTAGATAAGCTTCGATAACGCGTTTATTGGTCTTAATTTCTTCTGGAGTTCCCTGAGCAATCAAACGACCGTATTCGAGTACGTAGATGCGTTCTGTTACTTCCATGACCAGATTCATATCGTGTTCAATCAGCATGATCGTAATTTTAAATTCATCTTTGATGCGACGAATTAACTCAGTCAATTCGGCTGTTTCCTGCGGGTTCATACCTGCTGCTGGTTCATCTAAGAAGAGAATTTTAGGTTCCGTAGCGAGGGCACGAACAATTTCCAAACGACGTTGTTGTCCGTAGGCAAGATTTTTAGCAAGCGTTTCTGCATCACCATCTAAATCAAAGATTTTCAACAATTCCAAAGCCTTAGCCTTTAATTCTTTTTCACTCTTGTAAAAAGCTGGTAAGCGTAAGAAACTAGCAAAAACATGTTGTTTGTGATGGTTGCCAAAAGCAATCAAAACATTGTCCAAAACTGTTAAATCTTTAAAGAGACGGATATTTTGGAATGTACGTCCAAGTCCCAAAGAAGCAATCTTATAAGGTGACTTTCCATTCAAAAGGTGACCATCTAGGGTTACTGTTCCCTCGCTTGGTTCATAAACACCCGTCAAGAGGTTGAAAAGAGTGGTTTTCCCAGCTCCGTTTGGACCGATTAGTCCAACCAGTTCCCCTTCGTTCAATTCAAGAGTCACATCTCCAACAGCTGTTAGACCGCCAAAATGTTTGGTTAACTGTTTTACTTCAAGTAATGCCATTAGTTTTGTTCCTCCTTCTTAGATTTTTTAAAGAAACGTGATAGGCTCAATTCCCATGTTCCAAGAAGTCCACCTGGTCTGAAAATCATTACCAAGACCAAGGCCAAAGCGTAAATAATCATACGCACGCTGGCAACATCTTGGAGAAGCATATTCAAAATTCCCAGAACAATAGCTGAAACAATGGCACCTGTAATGGAACCAAGTCCACCAAATACAACAATGATCAAAACGTTGATTGAGTTAATGAATGTATAATCTTTCGGTACAACAGACCCGATAAATCCTGCCTGAAGTGACCCTGCAATACTTGCAGTAATGGCACCAAAGACAAAAGCGATAATTTTAATTTTAGTCGTATTAACCCCAACAGACTCAGCAGCGATTTCATCCTCACGAACGGAGAGGGTTGAACGACCAATAGGGCTACGCAAGAAGTTCAAGGTTGCAATGGTTGTAATCACAACAAAGAAGTAAACCATTTGCCAAGTTGTAAAGTTTGGAATTCCCAAGATACCTGCTGCACCATTTGTAAGGCTTCCGCCATTGATGATAAAGATACGGATAATTTCAGAAACACCTAGAGTCGCTACCGCAAGATAGTCCCCCTTCAAGCGCAAGGTTGGAATCCCGACAAGTAAGGCAACTGCTCCTGAAAGTAAAGCCCCTACAAGCATGGCTCCAAAGAAGGCACCGTAGGTTGGTGATTTAGAACCAATAATAGCTGCTGCATAGGCACCAATCGCCATAAAACCAGCATGACCAAGTGAAAATTGTCCTGAAAAACCAACGATTAAGTTGAGACCAACAGCCAGAATAATATTAATTCCAATTTGTTGTAAAATCTGTACATAGAATAGGTTGAGTACTCCGACTGAAACCAGTACACTAATCAAGCCATAGCCAGCTAACAAAAGGAGTAACCATAGAATATTAACTTTTAAATTTTCTTTCATCGCTTACACCTTCTCTTTCACATTTTTACCAAGGATACCAGCTGGGCGGACAATCAAGATCAACAACAAAATTCCATAAACAATGGCATCACGGAAGTCTGACATTCCAAAGGCTGTCGCAAAGGTTTCCAATAGACCAATCACAAAACCACCAAGAGCCGCACCAGGAATGATTCCGATACCACCAAGTACTGCGGCAACGAAAGACTTAAGACCTGGAGTAACCCCCATCAAAGGCTCAAGAGAGTTATAATAGAGGGCAATCAGAACACCAGCTGCACCCGCAAGAGCTGAACCCAAAGCGAAGGTAAAGCTGATAGTACGGTTTACATTGATCCCCATCAATTGCGCCGCATCGCTATCTACTGATACTGCACGCATGGCTTTCCCCATCTTAGTCTTTTGGACAATGACTTGTAACAAAATCATCAAAATCAAGGAAATGGCCAAAATCATTAACTGCACGTTTGTTAGGCTAACTGGTCCCAGATCATAGCGAACTGTTTGAATCGCTTGAGGGAAGGCACGAGTATTGGCACCAACCAGATAGACCATGCCATACTCCAATAGGAAAGAAACCCCAATAGCTGTAATCAAAACAGCAATACGAGTAGAGTGACGCAAAGGTCGGTAAGCAAGGAACTCAATCACGACACCAAGAATAGCTGTCGCTAGCATAGCTACAATAAGCGCTACAAAGAAATTCATTTGGAAAGAATTGATCAAGAAATAACCGATAAAGGCTCCCATCATATAAATATCACCGTGGGCGAAGTTGATGAGCTTGATAATTCCGTAAACCATGGTATATCCTAGAGCTAACAGCGCATAAACACTACCTAGAATCAAACCATTTACTAGTTGTTGGAGCATAAGATTCACTCTTTCTATTTATAATTTTGAGAGTTTCCCCTCACTTTTTGATAGGTTCTTATACTCAATGAAAATCAAAGAGCAAACTAGAAAACTAGCCGCAGGTTGCTCAAAGCACTGCTTTGAGGTTGTAGATAAGACTGATGAAGTCAGTCACATATATAATCCAAGACGACGTTGACGCAGTTTGAAGAGATTTTCAAAGAGTATTAAACACCGAAACAGGGAGTGAGTCCGAGGCTCATTCCCTATTTCAACATTTTCTATTATGGTTTTACAACTTCTGCTGCTTCAACCTTACCATTGTTCATGGTCATCATGTAAGCAGTTTTGACTGTGTTGTGGTCCGCATCGAAGCTTGTTTGACCAGTTACACCTTCAAAATCTTTTGTTTTAGCAAGATTATCCTTGATTTCACCTGAGTTTTTAGCACCTTTTGCTGCATTTGCTACAAGGTGAACTGAGTCATAAGCCAAGGCTGCAAATGTTGAAGGCTCTTCATTGTACTTAGCACGGTATGCATCAAGGAAGGCTTTTGCTTTAGCTGAAACTTCTACAGTAGTTGAGAAGCCTGAAATAAAGTAGATGTTTGATGCTTTTTCAGCAGTTGCTTGTTGTACAAACTCTTCACCGTTGAATCCATCACCACCAACGATTGGTTTGTCAATTCCCATACCACGCGCTTGGTTTACAATTTTACCAGCTTCAGTATAGTAACCAGGAACGATGATAGCATCAAAATCTTTCCCTTTCATTTTTGTAAGGGCTGCTTGGAAGTCTGTGTCACCTGCTACGAAAGTTTCATCTGCAACGATCTCACCCTTGTATGATTCGCGGAAGGCTTTAGCAATCCCTTTAGCATAGTCACTGGCATTGTCAGTGTAAAGAACAACTTTCTTAGCATTTAATTTTTCAGAAACATAGTTTGAGATAATTTTTCCTTGGAAGCTATCTTGGAAAGTTCCGATAAAGAGGTAATCTTGACCTTTAGTCAATCCATCTTGAGTCGCACTTGGCGAAATCAATGGAACACCTGCTTTTGTAGCGTTCGCTACCGCAGCTGCAGTTGCACCAGATGTCGCAGGTCCTACGATTGCTGATACTTTAGATTGGGTTACAAGGTTAGTTGTTACTGAAGCAGCCTCAGCTGTTTCAGACTTGTTATCTTTATCGACTACTTCGATTTGTTTTCCATCGATACCACCTGCAGCATTGATTTCGTCAACAGCAAGTTGGGCACCTTTTTGTTCAGATGTTCCGTAGGCTGCTACGGCACCAGTTTCTTCGAAGTTAAATCCGATTTTGATTGTCTTTTCCTCTACTGAGTTACCAGCAGTGTTGACTGCTCCAGACTTTACTTCTCCACAGGCTGCAAGAAGTGCTACACTTGCAAGCGCCACAAAGGATAGGGCAAATTTTTTCTTCATCTTTTTTTGTCTCCTTATTTCTTAAATAGTCTGTTAAGAATATACCGAATTATCAGAAAATTGTCAACACTTTTCTTTAAATTTTTATCTGATAACGTTTTCCTCTCGATAAAGATTGCCCACAAAGGGTGTTTCCAGCTCTTGGATATGACAAACTCTGACTTTTTTTATAAACTTTTCCTTGCTCAAGCGCCCGACCAATTGCTCCACTTCTTGAGTTGGAACATAGAGTTGTAAGTAACGATGTTTCTTGGAATGATAGGTAATATCTCCATAATCCTGCAATTTTTTGGCATCACGATTATAGTAAAGATAGATAATCAAGCCAGAGCGATTGACTTTTTCAAACATGATAAATCCTCTTTCTAAGAACTCTCTCCCTATTATACCAAAAAAAGCAAACCCAGTCGAGTTTGCCTTCTTTCATCATTAGTTCAATGAATTGTTGGCCATGATTTCATCAATAAAGCCATATTCAAGTGTTTCTTGGGCACTCATCCAGTTATCGCGTTCTGCATCTGCGTGGACTTTTTCGATTGACTGACCTGAATTTTCAGCCAAGATTTTTTCCAAGGTATTACGAGTTTTAAGCAAATGTTCTGCAGCGATCGCCATATCAGTCTGTTGGGTACCACCACCTGTACCACCCATTGGTTGGTGAATCATATACTCTGCATTTGGAAGCATGAAGCGTTTACCTTTTGCTCCACTTGATGCAATGACCGTCCCCATAGATGCGGCCATACCCATAACGATGGTTTGAACATCTGCCTTGATAAAGTTCATAGTATCAACGATTGCCAAACCAGCTGAAACGGAACCACCAGGTGTATTGACATAAAGGTAAATATCTTTTGTACTATCTTGGGCATCCAAGAAAAGCAATTGGGCAATAACAGAGTTGGCCATGTTGTCTTCAACTGGACCAGTCAGCATAATGATGCGGTCTTTGAGAAGACGTGAGTAAATATCGTAAGAACGTTCTCCACGGCTTGTTTGTTCAATAACTACAGGAATCATTTATTTCTCCTTTTGAGTTTTATTTTTGTTGGTCAAATGACTGAAGATAAGACTATTATAATATCTTGGTCAAAAAAGGTCAAACTTTTGCTCTGCTTTCATTAGACAGAAACAAAAACCCAACCTCCTTTCGTGACTGGAAATACTTTTCCAAGTCATTCTTCTTTTCGATCTTATTTTGTACCGAACAAGCGGTCTCCAGCATCTCCAAGACCTGGAACGATATAACCGTGTTCGTTCAAACGTTCATCCAAGGCAGCTGTAAAGATTTCTACATCTGGATGAGCTTCTTGAAGGGCTTTTACACCCTCTGGAGCAGATACAAGGCAGACAAATTTAATATTTGATGCGCCACGTTTTTTAAGCGAGTCAACAGCCAAGATCGCTGATCCACCTGTTGCCAACATTGGGTCTACCACAAAAATTTGACGTTGGTCAATGTCCTCAGGCAATTTCACCAAGTATTCAACTGGTTGAAGCGTTTCTTCATCACGGTACATACCGATATGGCCAACTTTGGCAGCTGGAACCAAGCTCAAGAGACCATCAACCATCCCGATACCTGCACGCAAGATTGGAACGATGGCCAATTTCTTACCAGCCAATTGTTTTTGAACTGTTTTTGTAATTGGTGTTTCGATTTCCACATCTTCTAGTGGAAGATCACGAAGTACTTCATACCCCATCAACATTGCAATCTCATCTACTAGCTCACGAAAAGCTTTTGTAGAAGTATCTGTACGACGCAAGATTGACAATTTGTGTTGAATCAGTGGATGATTTATAACTTCAATTTTTCCCATTTTTGGAATTCCTTCTTTCAATTTATTCTTCTTATTATACCAAAAAACGGTTTAAAAATCTTTCTAAACCATTTGTTTTTGATAATTTTTACATTAGATCAGCCTCTTTAAGAGCGGCCTGTACGGTCTCAAGTGGTAAATGAGTTAATTCTGTTCCTTTTTCTTGATAAAGGTATTGGGCATAGTCATCCATTCGGTACTGGTTAATATAAACTACGCGCTTGCAACCGACCTGAAGTAATTGTTTGGTACAGTTGAGACAAGGAAAATGCGTCACATAGGCCGTAAAACCTTTAGGAACACCACGTTCTGCACCTTGGAGAATGGCATTAACCTCAGCGTGAAGGGTACGAACACAGTGGCCTTCAATGACCAGACATTCATGGTCAATACAATGCTCAGTCCCTGACACCGAACCATTGTAACCAGTGGAAATAACCTTATTATCCTTTACCAGAATTGCGCCCACTTTGGCACGTTTACAAGTGGAACGATTGGCAATCAGTAGGGCTTGGGCTGCAAAATACTCATCCCAAGCTAGTCTTTTTTCAGTCATATCTCTTCTCCTTTTTCTCTATTTTTTAAAAAATGGTAAACCTAAGTCTGCAATCTTTTCAGCTGGTACCTTCATGCCATCCTTGATCCATTTTAGGAGGACAGATACAATGGCTGAGCTCCAGAAGGAATGAAGATAAGAGCTGACACCTTTTGATTTCCCATGGTATTTTTCTAGAAATTCCTGCATGGCTTGGACAAAGATTTTTTCCAGATGGTAATCCAAGGCCAATTGAATCACTCTGGCTTCCTTTCTTGCCTCCCGGAAAAGGTGAACCCATACCAGATAAAGGTCTGTCTTTAGATCGTAATGATGCAGCTGCTCCATGATATTATGGACAGTTCGTTTAAAGACGCTTTCTAAAATTTCTTCTTTGGAATCATAATTACGGTAAAAGGCTGCACGAGAAACGCCTGCACGTTTGACCAATTCAGAAATACTAATCTTGGTCAAGTCCTTTTTTTCCAAGAGCTGCAAGAGGGCTGTTTCGATGGCTTCTCTGGTTAATAAATTGGATTCTTGGTTTGATTTTCTGAGATTTTCAAGAGACTTTTCAGAGATTCTACGTTCAGACATAACATTTTCTTTCTACTTGTCACAACAGACGGATGAGGCTTTTGTTTCAAGGGCTTTCATGATATAATTGTAAAAAAAGACAGAACCTTTGTCAATGTATAACTGACAAAGATGGAGAATTTCTATGACTTGGAAGATTATTGCTGACTCTGGTTGTGATTATCGTCAGCTGGAGACACCAGCTATTGACACGACCTTTGTAAGTGTTCCCTTAACCATTCAAGTAGCTGATCAGGTCTTTGTTGATGATGCCAGTCTTGATATTGACCAAATGATGGAAACCATGTATGCAACTGCAGAAGCTTCAAAATCAGCTTGTCCAAGCCCAGATGATTATTTGCGAGCATTTGAAGGAGCCAAAAACATTTTCCTAGTAACCATCACTGGTACTCTTTCTGGCAGTCACAATAGTGCTCAACTAGCCAAGAATATTTATCTGGAAGACCATCCTGACACTAAGATTCATGTAATTGATAGTTTGTCTGCTGGCGGGGAAGTTGACTTGCTCGTAGAAAAATTAAATGACTTGATTGACCAGGGCCTATCTTTTGAAGAAGTGGTTGAAGCTATCACTGCTTATCAAGAAAAAACCAAGTTGCTCTTTGTCCTAGCCAAAGTAGATAACTTGGTGAAGAACGGCCGTTTGAGTAAGCTTATCGGTACAGTCGTTGGCCTTCTCAACATCCGTATGGTTGGAGAAGCTAGTGAAACTGGAACTCTCGAATTGCTACAAAAAGCAAGAGGACCAAAGAAGTCGATTCAAGCAGCCTATGAAGAGTTAGTGAAAGCAGGATATGCTGGTGGCCGTATTGTCATGGCCCAACGCAATAACGAGAAATGTTGCCAACAGCTTTCAGACCGAATCCGTGAAAATTTCCCACAGGCGGATATTAAAATTCTCCCAACATCTGGTCTCTGCAGTTTTTATGCAGAAGATGGTGGTTTGCTGATGGGATATGAAATTGATTAATTGCATTCTTGACAAGAGGTGACCATCATCTCTTGTTTTTTTGTGGTACAATAGAGCTATGAAATATTTTGATACTATTGTCATCGGTGGAGGACCTGCTGGCATGATGGCTACGATTTCCAGTAGCTTTTATGGACAGAAAACCCTCCTCCTCGAAAAAAATCGGAAACTTGGAAAAAAATTAGCTGGGACAGGTGGGGGACGTTGCAATGTAACCAACAACGGAACTCTAGATGACCTACTAGCTGGAATCCCTGGAAATGGGCGCTTTCTCTACAGTGTCTTCTCCCAGTTTGATAACCATGATATCATTAACTTTTTTACAGAAAATGGTGTTAAACTTAAGGTCGAAGACCACGGCCGCGTCTTTCCTGCCAGTGACAAGTCTCGGACCATTATCGAAGCCTTGGAAAAGAAAATCACTGAACTAGGTGGTCAAATTGCTACTCAAACCGAAATTGTTTCGGTTAAAAAAATCGACAACCAGTTTGTCCTTAAGTCCGCAGACCAAACCTTCACTTGTGATAAACTCATTGTCACAACTGGTGGGAAATCCTATCCTTCTACTGGTTCAACTGGTTTTGGTCACGAGATTGCCCGCCATTTCAAACATACCATTACCGAACTTGAAGCCGCTGAAAGTCCTTTGTTGACAGATTTTCCACACAAGGCCTTACAGGGAATTTCATTGGATGATGTGACCCTAAGTTATGGAAAGCATGTCATCACTCACGATTTGCTCTTTACCCACTTTGGTTTGTCTGGCCCTGCTGCCCTGCGTATGTCTAGTTTTGTCAAGGGTGGGGAGCTTCTCTCACTGGATGTTTTGCCTCAACTTTCTGAGAAGGACTTGGCTGCATTTCTAGAAGAAAATCGGGAAAAATCCTTGAAAAATGCTTTAAAATCTTTATTACCTGAGCGCTTGGCTGAATTTTTTGTGCAAGTCTATCCTGAAAAAGTCAAACAACTGACTGAAAAGGAACGAGAACAACTTATCCAGTCTATCAAGGACCTCAAAATCCCTGTGACTGGCAAAATGTCCCTAGCCAAATCCTTTGTTACCAAGGGGGGCGTCAGTCTCAAGGAAATCAATCCTAAAACTTTGGAAAGTAAACTAGTCCCTGGACTCCACTTTGCTGGCGAAGTACTGGATATCAATGCCCACACAGGTGGCTTTAACATCACTTCTGCCCTCTGTACTGGCTGGGTGGCGGGATCAAACCCAATCTAAATCTAAATTATTCGATGGCTAAATCAGCCCCAAAAAGAAAGGAACGACTTTGGAACATATTATCTTGCTAAGGGGAGTTACTCCTAATGGAAAAAATGCTATCCCTAAAATGTCTTATCTAGTAGATATCTTGACAGAAGTTGGTTTTCAACAAGTTCGAACTTATATTCAAAGTGGAAATATCATTCTTGAAAGTGACTTAGATTTAGAAACAATACGAGAACGTGTTCATACTCTGATAAAGGAAAAAATTGGGGCCGACTTAAAAATGGTTATCAAGAACAAAAGTGATTTTACAAAAATTGTCCAAGAAAACCCGCTTGGAGAACACTATCTTTATGACCGTATACACGTGATTTTTTATCAAGAATCTATTCAAAGCCTCCCTTTAGAAAAATTGAAAATTGATTACGGCGAAGAAGAAATTTATGTCGGTAACCATTGTCTTTACCTCTATCTCCCTAGAACTGCAAAACAAAAAAAGCTCAATACTAACTATCTTGAAAAGCTTTTCAATGTAGATTTGACCATGCGAAAACTAAATGTAGTAGAAAAATTATTAAGCAAGTAGTGATTGAATTTAGTAAAAATCGGAAGAATACTCCTCCGATTTTATTTTGTCTGAGTTTGGACATAGTGGGCAATGACATCTGATGTGTACTGGGCTGTTCCTGGGCCAAATTTGTCAATGTTTTCCTTAAATTCTGGGTTGTAGACGTAGCCTTTACCGATATGACCGAATACCTCAATAGAGCAGTCAAATCCATAAGTACGGATGGCTTGCAAGAGTTTAGCAGCTTCTTTTATATGGTACATGATTTCCTCCTTATACTCAATGAAAATCAAATAGCAAACTAGAAAGCTATCCGCGGGTTGCTCAAAGCACTGCTTTGAGGTTGTAGATAAGACTGACGAAGTCAGTCACATATATAATCCAAGGCGACGCTGACGTGGTTTGAAGAAATTTTCGAAGAGTATTACATTGATAGTATAACCCCTCCCCTTAGGTCAGAGTCAAGTGTTTTTGCGAAATTTTTTACTTTATCATAACATGAAAATGGTTTTCTTGACAGACCTTAGAAAACATGATAGGATAGTCAAGTCTATCAATCAAAAGAAACGCTCACTTTGAGTACTGATGAGGCTAGTTGCCAAGGGCAGTAGCTTTTTCTTTTGTAATACTAATTTTAGGAGTTTAACTATGTCTGAAAAATCGCAATGGGGTTCTAAACTGGGCTTTATCCTAGCATCTGCTGGTTCAGCCATCGGACTTGGTGCCGTTTGGAAATTCCCCTACATGACTGCTGCTAACGGTGGAGGAGGCTTTTTACTGATCTTTCTCATTTCCACTATTTTAATCGGTTTCCCCCTATTGCTGGCTGAATTTGCTCTCGGCCGAAGTGCTGGTGTCTCAGCTATCAAAACCTTTGGAAAACTAGGCAAGAATAGTAAGTACAACTTTATCGGTTGGATTGGTGCCTTTGCCCTCTTTATCCTCTTATCTTTCTACAGTGTTATTGGAGGATGGGTCTTCATTTATTTAGGTATCGCTATCGGTAAAGCTCTCCACCTAGGCATTACCAATGACTATGCTCAGCTCTTTACCGATATTATTTCTAATCCAGTCATTGCCCTAGGAGCTCAAGCTGCCTTTATCCTGTTGAATATCTTTATTGTATCACGTGGGGTTCAAAAAGGGATTGAAAGAGCTTCTAAGGTCATGATGCCCCTGCTCTTTATCATCTTTGTCGTCATCATCGGACGCTCTCTCAGCTTGCCAAATGCCATGGAAGGGGTTCTCTACTTCCTCAAACCAGACTTTTCAAAACTAACTAGCGCTGGTCTCCTCTATGCTCTGGGACAATCTTTCTTTGCCCTCTCACTAGGGGTGACAGCCATGCTGACCTATGCATCCTACTTGGACAAGAAAACCAATCTGGTACAGTCAGGGATTTCCATTGTAGCTATGAACATCTCAGTATCCATCATGGCAGGACTAGCCATTTTCCCAGCCATGTCAGCCTTCAATATCCAGTCTGAAGGGGGACCGAGCTTGCTCTTTATCGTCTTGCCTCAACTCTTTGACAAGATGCCTTTTGGAACTATTTTCTACATCCTCTTCCTCTTGCTCTTCCTCTTTGCGACGGTCACTTCTTCCGTCGTTATGCTGGAAATCAATGTAGGCAATATCACCAATCAAGACAACAGCAAGCGTGCTATGTGGAGTGCCATTTTAGGGATTCTGACCTTTGCCTTTGGGATTCCCTCAGCCCTTTCTTACGGTGTTATGGCGGATGTTCACATCTTTGGGAAGACCTTCTTTGACGCTATGGACTTCTTGGTTTCCAATCTCCTCATGCCATTTGGAGCTCTCTGTCTTTCACTCTTTACTGGCTACATCTTTAAGAAGGCCCTTGCTATGGAGGAATTCCATCTTGATGAAACGGTATGGAAACAAGGACTGTTCCAAGTCTGGCTCTTCCTTCTTCGTTTCGTCATTCCAATCATCATCATCGTGGTCTTCATCGCCCAATTTATGTAATCAAAAAGGACTTGAGTAGTAAACTCAGGCCCTTTCTTTTTTATGGATGGCTAACAATCAATTCCAAACCTTGCCCTTCCAGAGTCCAAGCTTCAACATCACTTGGTAGGATAAAGTGGCTGCCTTTTTGGATTGGATAGTTTTTTCCGTCAACAGTTAGCTGACCTTGACCAGCTAGGACACTCAATAAGCTGTAGTCAGCTGTCTTTTCGAAGTCAACTTTTCCAGTAATTTCCCACTTGTAAACTGCGAAGAAATCATTAGAGACAAGTAAAGTTGAGCGTAAATCATCAGCTTTGACAGTCACAGGACGGCTATTTGCTGGCTCACCAATGTTCAAGACATCAATGGATTTTTCAAGATGAAGTTCACGCAAGTTGCCTTTGTCATCCTTGCGGTCAAAGTCATAGACGCGATAGGTGGTATCGCTAGACTGCTGGGTTTCAAGAATCAAGATACCTGCACCGATAGCGTGCATGGTGCCACTTGGCACATAGAAGAAATCTCCAGCTTTAACTGGTACTTTTGTCAGCAAGGCATCCCAGTTCTTGTCCTCGATTTGCTGGCGGAGTTCTTCTTTTGACTTGGCATTATGGCCGTAGATAATCTCTGAACCTTCATCCGCTGCAATGATGTACCAGCACTCTGTTTTTCCGAGTTCGCCTTCATGCTCTAATCCATAAGCATCGTCTGGGTGAACTTGGACGCTGAGCCAGTCGTTGGCATCGAGGATTTTGGTCAAAAGCGGAAATACAGGTTCTGGACGATTGCCAAATAATTCACGGTGCTCTGCATATAAAGTAGCTAGATCTATTCCCTCGTAGCGACCAATGGCAACTTTAGAGACGCCATTTGGATGGGCTGAGATGGCCCAGTATTCTCCGATTTTTTCACTTGGAATGTCGTAGCCAAACTCATCACGTAGCTTGGTTCCACCCCAGATTTTTTCTTGCATAACTGATTGTAAAAATAATGGTTCTGACATCTTGATCTCCTGTCTGATTTTTCTTCCTTCATTATAGCAAAAAAAGAGTTCCATTTGAACTCTTTTTAACATCTTATAAAGTAGGGAGAAGATTTTGTAAAAATAGTAACGATATACTTTTTTCTTTGATAGAGACGAACATAAAAGACTCTCATAAAGCTAGCTGTAACTGGACTTTTTCCCCCAACTCTCATTCAAAAATTACTTTAATGAAGCATCTATTTTCATAAAATAAAAAGACTGAAAGCAGTCTTCTTTTTAAATCAAAGCTGTGATAGCCGTTACTAAACCAAAAACGATACCTGGTGCATTAGCAGCTGCAAGTGGAATATCTCTTTCCTTCTTGAAAAGACCATAGTAAACCCAGAGACTACAGTTGATAGCTGCGACTAGGGGTTGAATGAAGTTGCCTTTTTGACCGGCAAGATTATTCATGATTTGTGGGAAGTAAGACACATACATCATAACAGACATGAAAGTCGCTACCCACCCCAACACTTTCATTTGTTTTTCAGACATTTTCAAAACCTCTTTTATTCTTTTATACTTTCTATTTTATAATTTAATACAAAAATAAGCAAGAGTTTGAGAGTTTTGCTATAAAAATGTAAACTATCACAGTCTTGTGATAAGAAAAAGACCGGATTGCTCCGATCTGTACGATTCATAAAATGTAAAAATGAATAGCTTTTGTCAATGAAGCGATTGATTGATGGTAAATAAACCGTTAGAAATTATTTGAGCAATAACTTCAAGACCGTGCAAAATAAAATTTCCTACAATCAAACCTATAATAATTGAACAGATAATCATGGTCACACAGATTAGATAAATATCCTTTTTTTTCATCTCTTTCCTCCTACTATCTATTCATGAAGATATTTCAATCCCAACTTCCAATGAAATAATAAAATCCACTTACAACAGCTGTTTAATCATATTTCTCCTTTCCATATCAGTTTCATTTTCTACTGTTATATTTTTATTATAAGATTTTGGGAAAGCGCTGTCAACTATTTATATGCAATTTCTTTATATAAAAAGACCGGATTGCTCCGATCTTTCAATAGTTCCTATTCTCAATTTCTGTTTTAAGAATGGTTAAGGTTAACGTCAAATGACTAAGCGTCCTATTTCATACGATAAAAATCAATCACTAGACCAGCTGGACCTTTAACTAATAAGGACTCTGTTCCCCAATCCGTTTCACAAATACCGTTTAAAATCTCGACACCGATCTCTTTTAAACGTTGGTAATCCTTGTCTACATTCTCAATCTCAAGGTGAAGAATGATGCCTGACTGAAAATCTTCCAAAGGAATCAAATGATTTCGGGACAACATGAGACAGTGACTGCCAATCGTAAACTGAGCAAAAACATCATCAGCATAATCTGCCTTTTTATCCAAGATATACTCCAAGTCAGCACAGACTTGGGGAACATCTGAAACGATAATATCTAATTGATTTAAATTCATTTACTATCCTCCATAAAAAGACCGGATTGCTCCGATCTTTCGTTGTTTATTTAATTGCGCGTGATTGCAATCCTTCTTCTTCCAAGAAGAGACGGAATGGTACGAGTTCTTCTGCTTCGTATTTTTCTTTGAAGGCTTTGATAGCTTCTTCTGAGTGTTGTTTTGGATCCAATTCAAGTACTTCTACTGGAAGTGGACGGTGTGGAGTGATGCGAGCATCGATCACAACAGTTTTACCTTCTTTGTTCAATTTAACAGCTTCTGCAACCACTGCATCGATGTCTTCGATACGGTCAACTGTAAATCCAACAGCTCCCTGAGCTTCAGCAATTTTCGCATAGTCAGCATTAGGGAAGTCACAACCAAACAAGTGTTTGTTTGTGTCTTCGTATTTGTCCTTGATGAAGGCATATTTACCATTTGAGAAGACAACGTTGATAACTGGAAGGTCGTATTGAACGTTTGTGATAACGTCTGGGTAGCACATGTTGAATGCACCGTCACCCATGATGTTCCATACTTGGCGATCTGGATTGTCTTTCTTAGCAGCGATACCACCAGGAAGGGCAATACCCATTGTCGCAAATAGTGGAGATGTACGCCACATGTTCTTAGGTGTCATGTGAAGGTGACGAGTAGATGTTTGAGTAGTGTCACCTACGTCAATTGAGTAGATAGCGTCTTGATCAGCATGTTTGTTGATTGCATTGTAAACTTGATACAATTGCAATTCACCCTCAGTTTTACCTTCGAGTTTGTTCATGTAATCACGCCAGTTTTGGTTGTTCTTAACGTTTGCACGCCACCATGGAGTAGATTCAACTGGATTCACTTTGTCAAGGATAGCTTTGGCTGCTTGACCTGCATCACCAAGGATTGAAGCGTCTAAGGCATGACGTTTACCAAGTTTGTAAGGGTCAATATCAACTTGGATGAATTTTTCAGTGTTCTTGAATGCTTCGTAAACTTCAGCAAATGGGAAGTTTGAACCAAGGAAAAGAACTGTGTCTGCTTCAAAGACCACTTCGTTGGCTGGTTTCCAACCAACACGGTAAGCAGAACCTGTCAAACCTTCATAGTTCCATTCAAAGGCTTCAAAGTTTTTACCAGTTGTGATAATTGGTGCTTTGATTTTACGTGACAATTCAGTGATCACTTCACCTGCTTTAACACCACCGTAACCAGCATAGATAACTGGACGTTCAGCATTGTTCAAGATTTCAACAGCTTTGTCGATTTCAACTTCGTTCAAAGCAGGAGCGATGAATGAACGTTCATATGAACCTGAACCGTAGTATGAGCTTTCGTCGATTTCTTGGAAACCGAAGTTTACTGGGATTTCAACAACAGCTGGACCTTTTTTAGAAACTGCAGCACGGCAAGCTTCGTCAATTACTTTTGGCAATTGCTCAGCGTAAGCTACACGTTTGTTATATACAGCGATACCGTTGTACATTGGGTTTTGGTTCAATTCTTGGAAAGCATCCATGTTGAGTTCGTTAACTGGACGTGATCCAAGGATCGCTAGGAATGGAGTGTTATCCATAGCTGCATCGTAAACACCGTTAATCAAGTGAGTCGCACCTGGACCACCTGAACCAACTGCAACCCCAATTGAGCCACCGAATTTAGCTTGCATAACCGCTGCAAGAGCACCTGTTTCTTCGTGGCGAACTTGCAAGAAGCGGATATCTTTTTCTTCAGCCAAAGCGTCCATCAATGAGCTGAGTGTTCCTGATGGGATACCGTAGATTGTGTCTACGCCCCATGTTTTCAATACGTTAAGCATTGCTGCAGATGCAGTAATTTTCCCTTGAGTCATAGTGATAACTCTCCTTCAATTTTTTTAGACTTGGAGAATACGATTACATAGAATTGGAAACGTTCTCCAAATTTTTACTATTCCACTGTATCATATTTATGCTGACTTTTCTAAAAATCTGCTCAAAACTCTCTATTCTCTATTCTAATACAGTTTTGAAAACGCTGCTATTCCTGTTTTATAACAAAGAAATCTAGTCATTACTTTTAGTCTATTTTAGTAAAGTTTAAGAGAAGAGAACTGGTCAGAACGGATACAGAACTAAAGGCCATGGCTAAACCTGCCAGTTCTGGATTGAGAGCCAGTCCAACACCTGAAAAGACTCCTGCTGCAATCGGAATTCCGGCGACATTGTAGATAAAGGCCCAGAAAAGATTGAGCAGAATTCGATGAAAGGTTTTCTTACTCATGTCAAAGGCACGCACCACGCCTAGGAGGTTATTGGTTGTCAACACCAAATCTGCTGACTCGATGGCAATATCTGTTCCAGCTCCCATGGCAATTCCCACATCTGCTACACTGAGGGCAGGAGCGTCATTGATACCGTCCCCAACAAAGGCTACTTTGCCAGCTGCTTGTAGTTTATGGATTTCATGGGCTTTTTCTTCTGGCAAGACGCCTGCAATGACCTCTTCAATTCCGATTTGATCTGCAATAGCACGCGCTACACCTGCATTATCTCCTGTCAGCATGACTGTTTTAAGGCCACGCTTTTTCAACTGACTGATGGCTAGCTTAGCATTTTCCTTGGGAATATCTTGCAAAGCAAGCAAGCCTTTGATTTCATTGTCAACAGCCAAGAACACAACTGTCTTAGCTTCTTTTTCTAGTTCTTCTAGTTTTTCTTGATAAGTGCTAGAAATGTTCATGCCATCCAGCATTTTAGCATTTCCAAGCAAAACTTGTTTTCCATTGATTTGCCCTGAGACACCTTTTCCGTGCAAGGCTTGGAAATTTTCAACAGTTTGAAACTCAAGTCCAGCTTCACTCGCTCGTTTCACAACGGCTTCAGCCAGTGGGTGTTGAGAAGCTTCTTCCAAGGAAGCTGCCAATCCAAGCACTTCTACTTCGTCGCCGATGATATCTGTGACCACAGGTTTCCCTTCCGTCAAAGTTCCTGTCTTATCAAAAACAATAGTTTGGACTTTCTGGATTTCCTGTAGAACCGTTCCATTTTTGAGGAGAACTCCCATCTTGGCACTGCGACCTGTCCCCACCATAAGGGCTGTCGGTGTTGCAAGTCCCAAGGCACAAGGGCAGGCAATAATCAGAACTGCTACTCCATAGAGAAGCGAAGACACAAAGCTCGCCCCAAGCACAACTACACTATCCCTGAGCAAGACGAACCAAACCCAAAAGGTCACAATCCCTAAAATGACAACTGCTGGGACAAAAATCCCTGAAATTTTATCCGTCAAGTCCTGAATCGGCGCACGACTTGTTTGAGCTTTCTTCACAAAATCCACAATCTGAGCCAAAACAGTCTCTGAACCAACTTTTTCTGCTCTAAAAATAAGCGTTCCGCTATTATTGATGGTTGAGCCAATGACAGTATCTCCAACTGTTTTGTCCACTGGTAGGCTCTCACCTGTCACCATAGACTCATCAATACTAGAGATACCTTCTACTACGACACCATCAACCGCAATCTTTTCACCGGGACGCACTCGAATCAGGTCACCTACCTTGACTTGTTCCAAAGGAACTTGAACATAGCGTTCATCACGCAAGACTTCTGCTGTTTTAGCCTGCAAGTCCAGCAATTTCTCCACAGCTTGGGAAGTATTTTTCCGCATTTTCTCCTCAAAAACGGCTCCCATAAGAACGAAGAAGAAGATAAATGCAGCACTTTCAAAGTAAACGGGGAGACCAGCGAAGAGGGCAACTAAGCTATAGAAATAGGCCACTAGGGTTCCCAGAGCAACCAAGGTATCCATGTTGGCATTGTGCTTTTTAAAACTAGCCCAAGCACTTTGGATATAAGGACCACCTGCTACTAGCATGATCGGTGTTGTGGCTAAAAAGGTTCCCCAACGCAGGACTTGGTGACTAATTCCTCCTGTCGACATCCCAATCATGAGAATCACAAGAGGCACAGTAAAGATACTAGTAATCCAAAAACGCTGTAAAAGTGATAGAGATTTTCGAATCTTCTCAACTACGGTATAACTCCCCTTTTGCATCTTCATGCCACAAGAAAATTCATGTTGACCTAATTCTTGAGGGGTAAAACGAATTGTCTTCTCTTCATCCACGCCGATTGGTTCCAAGATGCCTTCTTCTTCAAAAAGAATTTCCTTATAACAGTTTGAAGGTGTCACACGGTGAAAGGTGATAACAGCAGGAACTCCTTTTTGCAGTTGAATGTGGGCTGGATGGTAGCCTTTGTCTGCCGTGATACGGATTTTTTGAACACCATTTTCAAGACTTGCTTTCACAATTTCAGTCATATCATTCTCCTATTCTACAATCATCTTACCGTGCATCATGTTCATACCACAAGCAAATCCAAATTCTCCAGCCTGCTCA
Source organism: Streptococcus sp. 5004 (assembly GCF_013276755.1). Taxonomy (GTDB): domain Bacteria; phylum Bacillota; class Bacilli; order Lactobacillales; family Streptococcaceae; genus Streptococcus. The sequence continues at coordinate 28,616 of NZ_VMLP01000026.1, forward strand.
GGCGTGATTTCCACTACATACTCTTCCCCCATAGGCAGGTCCGCATGTACACCAAAATCTGGAAAAACAATTTGGTCCAGACAGGGTGAAGGATCCTTGCGGTCAAAGACAATGCGGGCTGGCACTGATTTCTTGAGGATAAGCAACTCAGGCGTATAGCCTCCCATGACTTCCACTCGAATCTCTTGGTAGCCCTTTTTTTGCTGGGCCTTTTGTCCAGATTTTTCAGGCTTTTTGAAAAACCAAAACAAGATAAACGCGATAAGGGCAATACAAATAATGGTTACAATACTATTTAACATGACGTCTCCTTTACATACAATTACATTTTACTTTTGTTACAGCGCTTGATTTCTTCTCAGAAATCACAGCTTCCAAGTCTTCCAAGTCAGCCTGAGTAAAATCACATTCAGCAATCAAATCAGCCAACAAGTTCTTAATCCTACGAGAACAAACCTTGTCCTTGATATCTTGGACAAGTAAATCCCGACTTTGGTCCAAAGTTAAAAGGGCTGAATAGACAAAGAACTTGCCTTCTTTTTTCCTTGTCAGACACTCTTTCTCAACCAAACGAGCCAAAAGAGTTTGAATGGTTGACTTGGACCAGTCGAACCGCTCCGCCAGAACCTTGATCAAATCCGTACTAGTCTGCTCTCCTTGCATCCAAATAATCTTCATAACCTGCCATTCTGCATCTGAAATCTGCATAATCACACCTCCAAAATCTACATTTGTCGATTACAGTTATTAGTATACTCCTAAAATCTACATTTGTCAATTATAAAATCAATCTTTTCTTTGAAAAATTGAATTTTAACCATATAATACAGGATTTTCAGTCAAATCTTACTATATAAACTATAAAAATATGCTATACTAAAGAAAAAAGAAAACAACCACTAGGGGTGCGTAAAGCTGAGATTAACAACTGTTAGATCCCTTTAACTCAATCTAGGTAATGCTAGCTGATGGAAGTGGAAATGATAATGGGGACTAGCAGTCTTCTATTGCCTTCCTGAAACAGATTAGCTTGTTCTTAAGAATACAAACTTCAGTTGGTTGGGAGGTTTTAGATGACTTATTTACCCGTTGCTTTGACCATTGCAGGAACTGACCCAAGTGGCGGTGCTGGCATTATGGCTGATTTAAAGTCATTCCAAGCGAGAGATGTCTATGGAATGGCTGTTGTAACCAGTCTTGTCGCTCAAAATACCAGAGGCGTTCAATTGATCGAGCACGTTTCTCCTCAAATGTTGAAAGCCCAATTGGACAGTGTCTTTTCGGATATTCCACCTCAGGCTGTAAAAACTGGGATGTTAGCAACTACTGAAATTATGGAAATCATCCAGCCCTATCTTAAAAAGCTGGATTGTCCCTATGTTTTAGATCCAGTTATGGTAGCGACTAGCGGAGATGCCTTGATCGACTCAAGTGCTAGAGACTATCTCAAAACAAACTTACTACCTCTAGCAACTATTATTACGCCAAATCTTCCTGAGGCAGAAGAGATTGTTGGTTTTTCAATCCATGATCCTGAAGACATGCAGCGTGCTGGTCGCCTGATTCTAAAAGAATTTGGTCCTCAGTCTGTAGTCATCAAAGGTGGTCATCTCGAAGGCGGTGCTAAGGATTTCCTCTTTACCAAGGATGAACAGTTTGTCTGGGAAAGCCCACGAATTCAAACCTGTCACACCCATGGTACTGGATGTACCTTTGCTGCAGTAATTACTGCTGAACTAGCCAAGGGAAAAAGCCTTTATCAGGCAGTTGATAAGGCCAAGGCCTTTATCACAAAAGCTATTCAAGACGCTCCTCAACTTGGTCATGGTTCTGGCCCAGTCAACCATACAACTTTTAAAGATTAAGAAAAAAACTCTCTAGTTCCCACTTTAAGGGAATTAGAGAGTTTTTATACTCTTCGAAAATCTCTTCAAACTACGTCAGCTTCCATCTGCAACCTCAAAACACTGTTTTGAGCTGACTTCATCAGTCTTATCTAAAACCTCAAGGCAGGGCTTTGAGCAACCTGAGGCTAGCTTCCTCTTTGATTTTCATTGAGTATTAGTTAGGAAATAATGTCATGCAACTTTGTTAAAAAGGCTTGCGTTTTTGCCTCAATATCTTCTGCCTGCATCAAATCACGTACAACAGCTACACCAGCGATGCCAGTGCCCATAAGCTGGTCAATGTTCTCTGAAGTCAGGCCTCCAATAGCAACTACTGGAATGTCAACCGTTTGGCAAATTGTTTTCAAGGTCGATATCAGAGTAATGGGCGCATTTTCCTTGGTGGTGGTTGGGAAAATGGCTCCTGTCCCCAAGTAATCTGCACCTGATGTTTCTGCTTCCAGAGCTCTTTTTATTGTTTTAGCGGTGACACCGAGGATTTTTTCAGGTCCCAAGACTTGTCGGGCAACCGAAACTGGTAATTCATCGTCTCCGATATGCAGACCTGCAGCATCGACTGCAAGACAAACATCCAAACGATCATCGATTATCAAGGGTACCTGATAAACATCTGTTATTTCCTTGACTTGTTTTGCTAGTTGATAATATTGATTGGTTGTGAGATTTTTTTCTCGTAATTGGACTATGGTAACCCCTGAACGGCAAGCCGTCTCAACCTTTTCAAGAAATCTTTCCACGGAATCTTGGTAGCGATTGGTTACCAGATATAGTCTAAGTGCTTCTCTATTCATAAACCTCTCCTTTGATGGCATCTAACCAGTTTTTATCTCTCCTTAGAAGCGAAAACTGATTGAGTACTTGGTAACGAAATTCTTCCAATCCCATTCCTTGAACAACTATTCTCTCAGCGGAGATATTAAGATAAGAGACTGCTAAACACGAAGCTTCAAATCCAGTCTTTCCTTGGCTGAGAAAAACGGCTGTCAAGGCTCCAACCAAGTCTCCTGTCCCTGTTATCCAGTCTAATTCTGCACAGCCATTTCCCAGTACAGCGACCTGATTCTTCGAAACGATGAGATCCTTAGGACCAGTAACTAAGAATGACATACCAGGATAGGTCTGACACCAGTCTTTCAAGACTTGAAGCAAATCCTCCGTTTCTTGATCTTTAGCACTCGCATCGACCCCAACGCCGTGGTGTTTTAAGCCAACAAGACTTCGGATTTCTGACATATTTCCTTTAAGGACCGTAGGGCTATTGTCTAAAAGGTCTTTAACTAAGCTCTTACGAATGACTGAAGCTGTTACGCCAACCGCATCTACTACCATTGGGAGACAAACTTGAGCTGCATAAGAAGCTGCCATACGGATTGCTTTTTCCTTCTCAGCTGACAAATGCCCCAAATTGATGAAGAGTGCCTGGCTTTGCTTAGTAAAATCAAGAACCTCACGGGAATCATCTGCCATAACTGGTTTACATCCCAAAGCCAAAATCCCATTTGCTAGCATCTCACAAGAAATCTCATTGGTAATACAGTGAATTAGGGAAGTCATTTCCAGAGGAAAAGGATTTGTCAATGCCTGCATCAGTCTATCCTTTCACCAAAGAAATATCCTTGCACTTTTTTAAAGAATTCCTGCTTGATTAAAAATCGAAAGGCAATAAAGGAAATCGCTGTACCAATCAAGGTTGCTCCGAAAAATCGAGGAGTGTAGATAAACCAGCTGAGCTTTGCAGCCGATCCTGTAAAGAGCACCATAACAGGATAGGAAACAATAGAACCAATGATACCTGTTCCCAAAATCTCTCCTAGAGCAGAATAGTGAAATTTTCGACCATACTTATAAAAGAGACCTGCTAGAAGGGCTCCAAAAGTCGCTCCTGTGAGAGCTAAAGGCGGAATCCCTTGAGTCGTCATACGGATAAAGGCTGTCACTGTAGCCATAGCCAAGGCATAAACAGGTCCCATCATGATTCCTGCTAGAATATTGACTACACTGGACATCGGTGCCATTCCCTCAATTCGAAAAATAGGTGTAAGGACTACATCAAGGGCAATCATCATAGATAAAATGGTTAATTTGTGAACTTGTAATTGGTGCTTTCTCATGTTTCTATTCTTCTCCTTTTTCTAAAGACTGTAAATCACTCTTCCATGTCTGGTGTTGGTAGGCCATTTGCCAAAACTTGGCTTCCATATGAACACTGATGTGGAAGGCATCTAGCATTTTTTTCTTGTCTGTCTCATCACTTTCGCGATAGAGTTGATTGACCAGCGCTCCCTCCTCTCTGATCTGTTGCTCCAACTCATCCGTAATATAAGTTTCAATCCATTGTTGGTAGAGAGGATTTGGTGATGGTTTAAGATTAAGTGATTTGCCTATATCATGATATAGCCAAGGACAAGGCAGCAAACTTGAAAAGGCAATGGCTAGATTTGCTTCTTCAAATTGACGATAAATGTGAGAAATGTAATGATAGCAGGTGGGAGCGATTGGATGTTGCTCCATTTCCTGATCGCTGATTTCCAATTCCTTGAAAAATTGTTGGCGGATAAATAACTCACCTTCCACTAGACTCTGAGCATTTTGTTTCAAGAGTCTTTTCATCTCTTGGTTTGAAGTCTTATCAGCCAAAAGGTGATAGATTTCTGAGAAGGCCTTCAGATAGTAGGCATCCTGAATCAGGTAATAGCGGAAAATGGCAGGGTCTAAATTTCCCTCTTGTAATTGTAAAATAAAGGGATGATGAAAAGAAGTCTGCCAAGCTTCCCTGGATAATTCCATCGCAATATCTGTAAATTCCATAATAACTCCTTTATAAAAATAGACTGGTTTGAAGCAATAAAAAGAACAGCAGGTAGATGAATATTGTCCTTTTAGGAATATAAAAAGTCCGATAGCTATTCTCCACCTGTGCATGTTCGTCATATCCATGCGCCGATAGAGCTCTCAGGTAAAGATGGCGCCACCTAAAGACTGTCATCAGAACCTTGCTGTAAATCAAGGGCGACCAAAAATGCAGTTCTTGACCGCGTAATAAGCAAGCTTCCTTGAGAGACTTGATTTCTTGCTGAATAAGGGGAAAGGAATTGAATACCACAATCAAGGCATAGGCCCATGACCGTGATAACCCCTTTTGAGCCAAGTACAAGAGAAGCTCTTTTAGTGAGATGCTTGAGATAAATACAACCCCTATACAAACTGTCACAAAAGCTCTGGTTCCAAGTATGACTGCCTGCGAAGCATCCCCATGTAACTGAACTGCCCAGTAGTTGGCAAAGGATGGCAAAATGGCAAGTATGATCATCCAAGCTAACATTTTAAATCGCCGGTAATAGAGCATAAAGAGAATACAGAATGCGACTACCGAAAGATTCAGAGCAATCGAAGGAATAAAAGATGTTTCCAAGGATAAAATCAGCAAAAAGAGACTGATAATCGGTGTCTGGGTTGCTACTTTGACCATACTATCTCACCTCCCCTTGGATATTGCTACTCTGAGATGTAAGTGGTTTGGTAATGGTCACTTCTTTCACATGACGAAGACCCTGACTAGTCATCTCAATCCAATAATCAACCACAGAGATCAAGGGATCCAAACGATGGCTAATGATCAGAAAACTTCTTCCTTGATTTCTCTCCTCCAGAATCCAATGACAAAAATAATGGCAGGCTCTATCATCCAAACCTGCAAAAGGTTCATCTAGCAAGATCACAGAAGCCTTGCTGGTCAAGATGGTCAAGAGCTGAAGAATCTTTTGCTGGCCACCACTTAATTGATAGGGACTCTTATCGAGTGCCTGCTCCAAATCAAAATATCGTAAAGCTTGGAAAATTCGTTGATTTCTTTCAGAATCAGGTCCATCTAATTGAAGTTCCTCTCGCAGACTGACTCTGATAAACTGTTTCTCAGCTTCCTGAACAACACCCGTCAGGTCACGATACAAACTCTTTTTCTTTTTCAGGACTGTCCCCTTCCAGGTAATACGCCCCTTATACTTTTGAAATTGAAGAATAGACCGAAAAAGGGTTGATTTCCCGACACCATTATCACCCAAGATACAGGAAATTCCTTGGTAGAATGTAAAATCCGCAATCGAAAAGAGGGGGTGCTTATCCAGTTCACAAGTGATTCGGTCCATATAGAATAGTTCTGGGCTAGAAGCAACCTCCTTTGAAGCAACCTGTGTCATCTCAGAGGTAGGGATTTGAAACACTTCCCTTAGTTGTCCGTCTCTTAGCTCCACCATATGGTCGATATAGGCTTCATAATCAGATAAATCATGGTCGCACAAAATAACTGTCTTCCCATTAGAGACCAACTCTTTTAGAATCTCCAATATCTCTATCCTACTCTTGCGATCAATGGAAGCAAAGGGCTCATCTAATAGATAGACCCTAGGATTCATAGCAAAGAGAACAGCCAAAGCAGCCTTTTGCTTTTCTCCACCTGATAAGTGATGGATGGGACGGTGCAAGATGTCCTTGCAACGACATTGCTGGACAACCTCTGCTATTTTAGAATCAATTTCCTGAAGGTGATAGCCGATATTTTCCAAGGTAAAAATCAGCTCCTCAAACAAGCTCTCCATGGTAAATTGATGATTGGGATTTTGAAAGAGAATACCAACCGTTTGAACACGTTCGATGATAGAAAGCTGACTGACCTCGCTCCCATTTATCAGGACTTGACCATTATAGGGAAGAGAACTAACTTGGGCAATCATTTGAAAGAGACACGATTTTCCAGAACCACTGCTCCCAACTAACAAGGTAAAGGCTTGCGCATGAAAAGTAAAATCAATCGGTTCCGAAAAAATTGGGGACTGAATCTCCCGTAATTCCAGACCCATCTATGCTTTTCCTCCAGTTGCAAACTGATGATAGAGTTTGACAATGGCACGAACCAAGATAGTACAGAAGAAATAAACAGAAATAAAACGTACCACTAGCAAGGAAAGTACAAAAGGCACTGAAAAGGCGTAGTAACCTAACTTAATGTATTCATAGACAAAGCTAACAAGCGTAATCCCAATACTATTGGCAGTTAGAGAGAGCCAACTTTCATAGCGATTCTTGGTTACGATAAAACCAAGTTCACTTCCCAAACCTTGAACCAAGCCAGACAAAAAGGCACCTAGACCGAATTGGCTACCATAAAGGACTTCAGCAAGCGCAGCTAGCACTTCTCCAATCGTTGCACTTCCGACTCTCGGAACAAAGATGGCAGCAATGGGCGCAGCCATACACCAGAGTCCAAAAAGGATTTCATTGGCAAAAGCCTGTAAACCAAGAGGTGTTAAGAGTAGGCTGAGAATATTATACACATATCCTGAACCAACGAAAACCCCACCAAAAAAGATAGACAAGAAAGCAAGCAAAATAACATCTTTTAGCTGCCATTTTTTCAACATAAAAAACTCCTTTTTAAAGAAAAGTGGGGTGCTCAAGGTGAGCTGCCAAAAGGCTTATACTCTTCGAAAATCAAATTCAAACCACGTCAACGTCGCCTTGCCGTACTCAAGTACAGCCTGCGGCCAGTTTCCTAGTTTGCTCTTTGATTTTCATTGAGTATTAACGTCCAGACTATCCTCTTTTAATAAACAAAAAAACTCCAATTACAAACGAGAATTAGAGTTCAGCTTACAAGATTAGACCGTTCTTTTCGACATACGAAAAAAGCGTTTCACATTTCCCTTCGCCAGTCTTAACTGTATCAGGTTCAATGGGTATCATCTCAGCCTAAAGCACCCCAAATGTCTTTATTATTTAATTATGTGATTATTATAACACACATTTTATACTAGTTCAAGAAATTGAACTGGAAATACAGCCTTGCACTCACAAAGACAGCAGATCTTTCTTTTGCAAAAAACAAATGACCTGTTTGATGAATTAGCCATTCAAGCTGAATCTGGACATATCTTTTTAGAAAAGGAAAACTTCCACTTACTTAGAATCCAAGGATAGATACCTATTGTTCACTCATTTCTCGAACAGTTTTTTCTATATTTTTTGCATACGATATTGCTGAAATGATTGAAACACCGTCAACATTGGTCTTCATAATGTCTTTAATATGTTGCGTCTGTATCCCACCAATTGCAACTAAGGGCATTTGTGGCAATAGTTTTCTCATCAATTTAAGACCTTCATAACCTATAGCGCCACCAGCATCATCTTTTGACTGGGTATCAAATACAGGACCAACACCAACATAATCTACATATTCAACTTTTGACTGTTGAAATTCTTTCTCGTTTTTTATAGAAAGACCAATTATTTTATCTGGCATCAATTTTCTAATTTCATCAACACCTAGGTCATCTTGTCCTACATGAACCCCATCAGCATCTATTTCTAATGCCAACTCTATATCATCATTTACGATAAACGGTACATTGTATTTTTTACAAAGTTTTTTAAGTTTTATTGCTAATTCCAGTTTTTCTTTACCTTCTAAAGCACCTTTACCTTTTTCTCGAAATTGAAATAAAGTTATACCACCTTTTAAAGAATCTTCAACAACTGTATATAAATCCTTACCTAAGCAAGTAGTCGTTCCACAAATAAAATATAATTTTAATAGTTCTTTATTAAACATCTTATTTCACCTTTTTAAATGTTTCTATATCTTTATCAGTAACTTCATATAATGCATTAATAAATTCAACTTTAAACGTTCCTGGTAGATGTCCATTAGGACGCTTTTCTGCCATTTCCCCAGCAATATTATATGCTAACATTGCTGTTTCTAAAGATTTCAATTCTTGTCCTTTTTCTAGTCCTATAAAGCTCGCTAATACAGCTCCTAATAAACATCCTGTTCCAATAACTTTCGGCATCATTGCACTTCCGTTATGGATAGTCACTACCTCACCATTAACAGCAATAGCATCAACCTCCCCAGTTACTACTATTGGAATATTAAACTTAGCATTTGCTGCTAAAGCAATTTCATCAATATTATCTACTCCTGCACTGTCTACTCCCTTAGAGGCTACATTTATGCCGACTAAAGATGCAATCTCTCCTGCATTTCCTCTAATAGCTGCCAGTTTGTAATTATTTATTAAATCATCTGATACTTTTTTTCTATAAGCTCCCGCTCCACAGGCTACAGGATCTAATACTGCAGGTACATTATATTTTTCAGTTATTTTTAATGCCTCTTGGTACAGCTTCCAATTATCATCCGTTAAAGTCCCAATGTTAATCAATAATCCTCCAGCATACTTTAACAAATCCTCTAAATCTGCTGGAAACTCACTCATGGCTGGTGATGCACCCAGTGCTACTAATCCATTTGCTGTGAAATTTTTTACTACATCATTGGTGATACAAATGACTAATGGTGCTTTTTCTTTTAATAATTTTAAACTTGTCATATTGAAATTCTTCCTTTTCACTTTATACGATATACTGATTTCGATTTATCTCTATCTTTTGTTAAGAAATTTTTTTCATTTACATTGAATGATGTACCTCATCAAATTTGTGAATATCCTAAACTTTCTCTAGGCGTCATAACCAATATCAAAAAAGGCCAATTCTAAAGCGACCGCTTGATTCCAGCGTTGCTGAAGTTCTGTCAAATCTTCTCGACCTTTCCCGACACGATTGAGTTCGTCAATAAGAAATTGAACCCACTCTGCAAAGAAAGGACCTCTGTGGAGATTGATCCATTCCGAATGAATGTAGGCTTCAGGTAGAGCCAAATCTTTAGAACCCCAGTCTAAATAGAGACCTTCTGCAATGACCAGCATGACCAAAAGATGGGCATAGTCTGATGAAGACACTGCCGAATACATAAGATCCTGAAAGGCTTTTGTTACAGGGTGCAAGGTCACTTCCAGATAGTCATTCTCAGATACTTTTAACTCTTTGAAAGCCTTTTGGAAATAACCGTCTTCATCTGCTTCAAGAAAACCTAGTTGCTTGGCAAAACGAAGCTTGGATTCAAGCTGGTCTGCGTGGGCTACGCAGGCACCCAGCATGGATAAGAAGGCATCAAAGAAGTGATAATCTTGAATTAGGTAGTCTTTTAAGACCTTATTCTGAATTGTCCCTGCAAAAAGTTCCTTGACAAAACGATGATTGACAGCAGCCTGCCAATCCTTCTGACTACTTTTTAATAATTCTCCAACAGTCAAACCTGGCTGAAATGCATAAATCTGTGTTTCCATATTTATTTTTCCTCTCTTTACTCCTTAGTAATCAATAAAATACCAAGCAAAATCCTAGTTTCACTTGACCCTGTTAAAGAAAATCTAGGGCATTTGCAGAGAGCTACCTAAACAAGCCTATCCAGTTTTATATAAACAAAAAAACTCCAATTACAATCAAGAATTAGAGTTGACTTACAAGATTAGATCGTTCATTTCACCATACGAAAAAACTGTTCACATTTCCCTTCGCCAGTCTTAACTGTATCAGGTTCAATGGGTATCATCTCAGCCTAAAGCACCCCAAATGTCTTTATTATTTAATTACTGCACCAGTATAGCAAAAAATGAAAGCCCTAGCAAGATATTTGACCGAAAAATATCTTTATATAGTTTTCTTGATACAGATTGATCTTATTTAAACTTCTAATACATAACCAAAAACCTCCACATTCAGTGGAGGCAAGCATTTTATCAATACAATTTTAAGTCACGTGGGTCAACTGGGAAGGTTGGGTTGTATGGATTGTGACGGAGCTTGAAGTGTTTGACATCTTCAATGGTCTGAGTTCCAGACAATTGCATGACTGTCTTCAATTCTGCATTCAAGTGTTCAAAGACTTGACGCACACCAACACTACCGCCGAGAGCCAGACCATAGATAACCGGACGACCAATAGCTACCAAGTCTGCTCCTGAAGCCAAGGCTTTAAAGACATGTTGACCACGACGAACACCAGAGTCAAAGACGATTGGCACACGTTTATCAACTGCTTCTGCCACTTCTTGAAGCGAGTCAAAGGCAGCTGGTCCACCGTCGATTTGACGACCACCGTGGTTGGTTACCCAGATACCAGAAGCTCCTGCAGCAAGCGAACGTTCAACGTCCTCACGGCATTGTGGTCCCTTGACATACACAGGAAGACCAGAGTATTCAGCGATAAATTCTACATCACGTGGAGACAAGCGTTGTTTAGCTGATTTGTAAACAAAGTCCATTGATTTACCAGCACCTTCTGGCAGGTATTCTTCAACAATCGGCATGCCAACTGGGAAGACAAACCCATTACGCTTATCAACCTCACGATTACCCCCTACAGTAGCATCTGCCGTCAAGACAATCGCTTTATAGCCTTCAGCCTTCACACGGTCCATGATGTGGCGGTTGATACCGTCATCCTTACTAAAGTAAAACTGGAACCAATGTGGTGTCCCTTGAAGGGCTTCAGAAATCTCTGGAAGGTCAACAGTAGAGTATGAGCTAGTTGTATAAAGCGAACCGAACTCATGCACACCACGCGCAGTCGCCACTTCACCTTGTTCGTTTGCCAATTTATGAGCCGCAACAGGCGCCATAATGATTGGTGAAGACAATTTTTCGCCTGCAAATTCAATCTCTGTACTTGGATTTTCTACATTGCAAAGTGTATGAGGAACGATGAGCTTGTGGTTAAAAGCACGAATATTCTCTCTTAAAGTGAAAGTATCCTCTGCTCCACTGGCGATATAGCCAAATGCTGCTTTAGGGATCACTTTTTGCGCCATGGGCTCCAAATCATAGGTATTGATGAAATCTACATGCCCTTCTGCATTGCTTGTTTTGTATGACATAAAATGCCCTCCTTAATAAGTAAGCGTTTGCTTTTTATATTACAAAAATATTTTAACTCTTTTTTCAAAATTTTTCAAATATTTTGTTTGGAAATTTCATGCTTTCAATCATTTTACAGAGATAATTAAAAATGATAAACTTTCTTAAGTTATGGAAATTCAAATAATCTTTTCATTTTCTAGTATTAAAAACAAAATCAGGTAATCCTAGCAACCACCTGATTTTCTATGTTTTAAACGTTTTGCCAATTTTCTTGGTCTTCTTTAAAGCGTTTTAGAAGATCGAGTCCCTCTGGTGTGATATATCCTTCTTCTTGGGCTAGGTGAATGAGTTCACTGTAGTTAGAAAGCGTCACAAGTTTAACACCAGCATCTGCAAAGTTCTTATCTGCTTTTGGCAATTGGTAACTAAAAATCGCTACAACTCCAAGTACATCTGCTCCTTCGCGTTTAGCTGCTGCTACGGCTTCAAGAACAGAACCACCAGTTGAAATGAGGTCTTCAACCACTACCATTTTTTGACCTTGAGCTACACGGCCTTCAATTTGATTACCAGCTCCGTGGTCTTTTGGTTTGCTACGGATATAGGCAAATGGCAGATTCATCTTGTCAGCAATAATAGCTCCGTGTGGAATCCCTGCTGTTGCAGTTCCTGCAATCACTTCTACCTCTGGAAAGGCTTCTTTGATAGCATCTACAAAGCCATTTTCAATTAGGGTACGAGTTTCTGGATAGGCTAATGTCACACGGTTATCCGTATAAATGGGTGACTTGATACCAGAGGCCCAAGTGAAAGGCTCCTCTGGTTTGAGGTAAACGGCTTGGATTTTTAAGAGGTGGCTAGCAATATCTTTAGCAAGTGTCATGGTCTTCTCCTTTTATTTTTCTAATCTAGTTCTTTAATTCCAGTCCTGTGTCCATTCATCCTTGATGGCATGATAAGCTACAACAGGATCCTCAGCTTGGGTAATGGGACGTCCCACTACGATATAGTCACTGCCGATTTGATAGGCATCAGCAGGTGTCATGACGCGTTTTTGGTCTCCAACTGCAGCACCTGCTGGACGAATCCCCGGTGTCAGACAGATAAAATCTGGATTGGTAGCCTGCTTGATGACTTGCACTTCCTGAGCCGAGCAGACAACACCATCTAATCCCGCTTCAGCTGTCTTCTTAGCATAATGAATCACAGACTCTTGCAGGCTAGTTTGGATATTTTGGAACTCCTTCATCTGAGCTTCTGATGTTGATGTGAGCTGCGTTACAGCGATCAATTTGGCTTGGTTTCCAAGACCTTCACGCGCCGCCTTCATCATCTCTACACCACCAGCCGCATGAACATTAGTCATATCCACACCAAGCTGAGACAAGACCTTCATGGCTGACTTGACTGTATTAGGAATGTCATGCAGCTTGAGATCCAAAAAGACACTGTGCCCCAGGCCTTTCAAGTAAGACACAATCTCAGGCCCCGTTGCGTAATAAAGCTCCATCCCTACCTTAAGATAAAGGCTTTCTTCTGCTGGAAAAAGAGCTAAGAATTCCTTGACCACCTCAAAACTAGGAAAATCAAGAGCAATAACTGGACGATGTTCTCGCATAGGTTTCTCCTTTTACCTTTGCTAGTGAGAGAGTCTGGCCACAAGAAGCCACGAAAAAAGGAACCTGCCAACAGCAAGGTTCCACGAAAAATGGGTAGTCTCCACCCTTTCACCGTTTAACCTTAGCTGCCTCTCTGGACTGCTTTAAAGGTTTTTTACTATTCTATTATTTCTACCAGCACTTGTCAAGTAAAAATATGGTCACTAAAGAGCTATAGGAGAAAAGGTAAGACTAGCGACGCGATGAGCGCTGGGTCGTTTGGTTTCGATTGCTCTCTTCCTCTTGTTTTTTCTGTTCTTCTTCTAAACGTTTACGTTCTTCTTCCTGCTTTTTCTCGGCTTCCTTAGCCTCTTGTTTGGCTTTTTCCTCAGCTTCCATAATCAATTTATCCGCCACTGTGTAACTGTAAATTCCAGCTTCCATATCGACCACACTCGGTTCTGACAATTGAGGCTTAATCTTGCTGTAATAAGGCAGTTTCTTACTCATTTCAGAAAGCGGAACCAAGACTTCGTCCGAATCATTCATGGTCAATCGAATTAAATCGGAAGTGACCTTGCTGGGAGCTAATTCCACCTTTTGGATAGCAGCCTTGAGTTCTGGGCTAATTTGAGCAAGTTCTGAGACAAAAGCCTTGATTTGTTCGCTGTCATTAAAGAGAACTGATATATAAGTTTCTGGGAGACTAACCAAGCTCACAGCACTGGTCTCAAGCTGACCGCTGGAAAGAATAGGATAATGATTTTCACCAGAAACATAGTAGGCCACAATATCGTATTCCTTGACCTTGATAGTGAACTTGGTTGGAAATTGATAGACAAGTTGAGCTGATTCAACCCAATAGTTAGACTTAATCTGCTCTTCATATTTTGCCCTGTCTAGCAGAAGGCTAATCGTATAATCCGAATCCTGAATGCCTGAAGCCTGTCGAATATCATCAGCCGTAGTGTGCACCATTCCCTCAACACGAATATCCTTCATGGTCGCATAAGGACTGAGTAGGTAGGCAGAGACAATCAATAAAAGCAGACTTGGAAATAAAATCGTGAAGGCTCGCAAGATATGGAGGCCAGGAATCTTTGCTTTGGCTAGTTTTTCCTTTGCAGCCTTTTTAGCAAGCTTTTTATCCTGTTCTTCGTCCTCTTTAGCCCCTGATTCTTCTATCTCTTCTTCCTCTTTGTCACCCTCTGGGGCTTCTACTTTTTCTTCAAACTCTTCCTTAGCTGATTCTGGATCCTTTGGATTAGATTCACTCTCTTGGTCTTCAGTTTCATCTGAATCTTCAGATTTTGAAGCCATTCGAGCTTGTCTTTCCTTTTCTTTCTCCTCAGCTAGGGCTGCCTCTTCTTCAGCCTTCTTTTTTAGATATTCTTGGTTCCGTTTCTGCCATTCTGATAACTCTTTAAATTCTTCGAGGATTTCTTTGCCCTCATTTTTCTTATCTTTTGACATTTACTTTCCTTATGATAAATCTTTTTTCAACAGTTGATAAAAATCTGCTAGAGATTTCAATTCCTTAGAAGCCTTCATCTTAGCTTTGTATTCTTCCTTGTGGCTTAGTAAGTGAGACAGCTTCTCTTCCAAACTATCCAAAGTCAAATCACTTTCTTGAAGCTCTTCTGCATAGCCTTTTTTTACAAAGTAGGCTGCGTTCTCAATCTGGTCTCCACGACTAGCTTCACGACCAAGTGGCACAATAACATGCAATTTTGCCATGGCCAAGAGCTCAAAAATCGTATTAGCACCACCACGTGTCACAACAATATCAGCCAATTCCATCAAGGGTTGATAGAGATTGGTCACATAGTCAACACGAAAAAGATTTTGGCTCAACTCGTTCAGGCTAGAATCTCCAGTTAAATTGATAATATTGTAGCGCTCTGTCAGTTCTTTCTTATGGTCTGTCACCAATTGGTTAAAGACACGAGCACCTGCAGAACCGCCGACAAACAATACAGTTGGCAATTGGGGATTAAAGTGTGTTTGAATATCCACCAATTCATCGGGTTCTAGAGTTTTTTGGTCTGAAACCTTGGTCACTGCTCCCACATGCTCAACCTTAGACAAACTTGAAGCTTGCTCAAAGGTTGAATACATCTTGGTCGCAAATTTATAGGCGATTTTATTGGCCAAGCCCATAGACAGGTCAGATTCGTGAATAAAGACTGGCACTCCTGACACACGCGCAGCGATAACAGGCGGTACTGAGACAAAGCCCCCTTTTGAGAAAAGGGCCTGTGGACGAAGTCGCAACATGATAAAGAGAGATTGGATAATTCCCCAACCAACTTTGAAGACATCCAGCATATTTTGCCAAGAGAAATAACGACGCAATTTTCCAGTAGCAATGGAATGGAAGGTAACATCCAGACCTGACTTGAGGATTTCTTGGTGTTCGATACCACGCTTGTCCCCGATATAGTGGACTTCCCAGCCATCTTCGATGAACTTGGGCATTAACAAAAGATTGAGGGTAACGTGTCCAACTGTCCCCCCACCTGTAAAGACAATTTTTTTCATATTATTCTTTTAACTCCGCTACTGTGTCGATAAAGAGGTCGCCACGTACTTCAAAGTTAGCATACATATCCCAGCTGGCATTAGCAGGACTAAGAAGAACCACATCTCCTTGAGTCGCAAGCTCATAGGCCTTGCGGGTCGCATCTGCAATATCAGTCGCATCCACATATGCCACACCAGCCTTGTCTGCTGCCCGTTTGACACGTTCTGCAGACTGACCCAAGATGACCATCTTCTTGAGTCCAGTAATATCTGGCACCAGTTCGTCAAACTCATTACCACGGTCCAAACCACCTGCAATCAAAATGACCTTGCTGTTGTCAAATCCTGACAAGGCTTTTTGAGTAGCCAAGATATTGGTTGACTTGCTATCATTATAGAATTTGACACCCTTGATTGCATCCACAAATTGGAGACGGTGTTTGACACCACCAAAGGCTGAAAGAGTTTCTTTGATGATCTGGTTATCAACACCACGAAGCTTGGCTACAGCAATAGTCGCAAGCGCATTTTCCACATTGTGACTACCTGGAACTCCGATTTCATTCGCTGCCATGACTACTTCCCCACGGAAGTAGAGCTGACCATCTTCCAAATAAGCTCCATCAACCTTTTCAAGTGTTGAGAATGGTACAACTGTAGCTTGTGTTTTTCTTGCCAATTCTTTTGCCAAGTCTTGGTTAAAGTTCAAAACAAGGAAATCAGCTGCTGTCATCTTGTTCTGGATATTCCACTTAGCTGCTACATATTCCTCAAAAGAACCATGATAATCGATATGAGTTGGCATGAGGTTGGTAATAACCGCAATCTCAGGATGGAATTCTTGAACTCCCATGAGTTGGAAAGAAGAAAGCTCCATGACAAGCGTGTCCTTGTCTGACGCAGTTTGGGCCACTTGACTGGCTGGATAGCCGATATTTCCTGATAAAAGACCATGTTGCCCAGCAGCAGTCAAAACGTCCCCAATCATAGTCGTTGTGGTTGTTTTACCATTCGAACCAGTAATACCAACAATCGGTGCTTCAGAAATCAAATAAGCCAATTCCACCTCAGTCAAGACTGGAATTCCCTTGGCCAAAGCCTTTTCAATCATGGGATTGCTGTAAGGGATACCTGGATTTTTTACCATAAGGGCAAACTCTTCATCCAAGAGTTCCAAAGGATGACCGCCTGTGATGACCTTGATCCCTTCTTCCAGCAAACTTTGCGCAGCTGGATTGTCCTCGAATGGTTTCCCGTCATTTACTGTCACAATGGCACCCAGCTTATCCAACAAACGAGCTGCAGATTCACCAGACTTGGCCAAACCTAAAACAAGGACTTTCTTATTTTTAAATTGATCTATTACTTTCATGTCTCGAACTCCATTTCTACTCCTACTATTTTACCATTTTTATGGAAATAAAAAAGCCACAAAGTGTGTTTGTGACTCTTTCTTCTAACTGATACTCTTCGAAAATCTCTTCAAACCACGTCAGCTTCGCCTTGCCGTACTCAAGTACAGCCTGCGGCTAGCTTCCTAGTTTGCTTTTTGATTTTCATTGAGTATGAATCTTACCATATCATCTATGTGATAAATCGGTAACTCGAATGACTTGGTCCACTTGTTCCCAAATCAGAGGATTGTGGGTCGCAATAATAATGGTCCGATTCGGATTTTTTAAAGATTCTAGGATAGAAAGTAATTCCTCAGAGTTTTTGGGGTCTAGTGAAGCGGTTGGTTCATCTGCGAGAATCAAAGGTGGATCCTTTAAAATTATCTTCGCTAGTGCAACACGTTGTGCTTCTCCTCCTGATAATTCAAAGATAGGCTGCTTTAAATCTAAATAAGAGAGGTTAACACGGTTTAGAGCTTGTTTCATCAAAGAGATTTTCTCTTTTTCCTTCAACTTTTTACCAACTAAACCCAGATTGAGATTCTCTTTGACGGTTTGGCTTTCAATTAAGCCAAAATCTTGAAATAAGTATCCCAAGTAATCTCTAAAGAAAACAGAAGGCTTGATGTCCTTAAGAGAAGTGCCATCATAGATGATTTGTCCTTTATCATATGGCTCTAATCGTCCAATCATATTCAAGAGTGTTGTCTTACCACAGCCACTTGTTCCGATTAAGGCATAAATTTTCCCACCTTCAAAATGAAGATTCGTATCTGAAAATAGCTGACGGCTTCCAAATTTTTTAGATATATTCTTTAGTTCAATCATCCTATTTTCCTTTCATAATTGTCATAGAAACACGAGATTCTTTCTGAGCTTGACGGTAAAGCGTCAAAACTGCACTAGCTAGAAAGACTAATAAAGTGAGCAAGCCAATCACCAAGTCTCGACTGCTTAAAATAAAGAGACTAGCACCAAATACAAAACTGGCAAATTGACTAACCATATACTGAGCATGTGTTTCAAAAAATCGTAAACCTGAAATTCGTTTAATCAAAATATCTCGGCGGAATTGCTCGAAATATAGAAGATTGACAGAATAAAAGAGTAACAAGGAACTAGCTATCCCCACAATAGCTCCTAAGATTAAAGTTGCTGTTTCAGTTTGAACTTCATTATAACGAGTTAGATAAACACTTCTTCCTTCTTTAAGATAGGATACTTGCTCATAAATTCCAGCTTTCTTCAAGAGTTCTAGCCCACTCTCATATCCTTTGATAAAAAGTTGTTTTCCAGCATTGATAGACCAAACATATTTTGAAATGAAACTATCACCTGTAGATGTTGGAGTAAATACAACTAAAATCGGATCGGTTAAGTACTGAATGGATACTGGGCTTTCACCGTTATTATAAATAAATCGCTTCTCTCCTGTTGGAAGATAGCTAACAATCGCTCTCATTTCATACTCTAAAGGAGCGCTTGCCTCCTCACCAGATTTTCCATAATAACTCAATCTTTCTTCAAAAGCTTTCTTAAGTTCTGCTTCCTGTGAACGAAGAGATTCTGGTAATAAGAGTCCAAATTCACCTTTTTGAAGATGAGCTAGTTTCTGTCTAGTCTCACCATTTACAGGTACATTTTCCTTGTCCAAATAACTTGGACTGACATAGAGAACATTAGCATCTGGACTATAGGTATCCAGTGTCTCTCCCTGTTCATTTTTTCCTTGAGGATTGGCAAAATGGAACAGATTATCCTTTACATAAAGAGCTTGTTCTTCTTCGATTGCTTCCTTGGCAAAGGCATACCACTTGCTCTGATTTTCTGTATCTTTTACTCTATCACCTAAGCCAAAAGAAATTTGATAATAGTCTGCTCTGTCCTGCCATGCTTGTTTTGAAATTTCAAGTTCTTTCAATCGTTGGTAAGATGTCAAGCCTGTCTTAACAGCGTAGCCCACTGTAAAAACAGCTACTAACTGACACAATAGGGTTAAAGCCATCAAGCGTTTAAGGGGTAATCTTCCCTTAATAACAGGAACTAATGCTTTATAACTCAAACTCATTAGATAAAGGAGCATTAGTAAAATTGAAATACCCAATAAAAACAACAGATAGAAACTAATCCCAAAACCATAGGTGGCTAACAAGATAGGATAAAACAAACCTTGACTAAAAAGAACGACTCCCCCACCTAGGAAGGAAAGGAGGGCTGATAGAAGGAGCCACTTAATATCAGTCGATAAAGAATGCCCCATGATGGATAAGAGAGTCTGACCAGAAAAGAGTTTTATACCTGCTGCTCTCATTTCCTTAATCCGAGTGATAATCACTAAAGCAAAGAAAGATAAGCCAAATATTGCTAAACTAATTAAAATAAGGGGAATTAGTAACATTCTAAAAGCAAGGGAATAGGGAGGTGTCTTTCTGTCAGCAATTGCTTTATAACCCAAATCTCCTAATTTATCGGCAAGCTTTTCTTTCGTCAAGGAGCCTGACAAAAGGAGATAACTATTTAGCGGATCACTACGTTCACGACTTTCTTGGCTAGCTTCTTGGAATTCTTTTGGTAAAGTTCCCTGACCATAAGTTGCATAAGTAAAGTTGGTCGTCCCATCCTTACTCGGCTCTACAATTCTTCTAGCTATTAAACTCTGTTCTGAGTTTGCAAAATTCTCCAATTCCTGTTCAAATATCTCACGCGTCGGTTCCTGAGTATCTTTTTTGACACGAAGTAAAGAGACGGAATCATAGCTTGCATATAAATATTGTGGCGCACGTAAGACAATAATCCAAGCAAGGAAGAAGCTGAGAAAAAAAGTTGATAATAATATGAATAGTTTCTTCATAGTAGACTCCTTGTATAAGAGAATAACCCTATAGAAAAAGATTTTATCTTTTATAAATTCTTAGAATTATTTTCCTAGTTTAATCCATCACACCCTGAGCACCAAGACAACAATACTCTTCAAAAATCTCTTCAAACCGCGTCAACGTCGCCTTGCCGTACTCAAGTACAGCCTGCGGCTAGTTTCCTAGTTTACTCTTTGATTTTCATTGAGTATAAATTTAATCCTTTCTTATTTTGAAAACGATTTCTTATAACTTAAGTATATCACTTTCTATATAATTTATCAACATATTTTACTAAAATATTGTTAGTAATAGAGTTTTACAGTTCCCCAAAAAATAGATGTCATTAACGAATTTTATTCAAGTTTTTCCCATTCATATTATCCAAGCAAAAGAGATGATGTTATAGTAAAAAACAATTCAAACTATTGTAAAATTCCTACCAAAAAAAGAGAGCTGAAACTCTCTTTTTATCTTCTTTTACCTTTTTTGACTGGCATGAGTGTGATGTCTCTCACACTAAAGTAAGCTAGGATTAACATGGCTATTGCTAGGAACATTTCTGTTGGTAATTGAAAAATTTTCAGAAAAGATAGAGCCAACAAAATCAAGAGTGCCACTAAAATACATACCATAGCGACGATATTGACTGTCCCTTTAATGCTTTCTGGTGTCGCAAATACATAGAGTAGGAGCAGTAAAATCCCTAGGACTAAATAGACCATCTTTCTCTCTTTCTAGCTCTTATTCAGCTGATTTTTTCTTCTTGTTAGCTTTCTCACGCTCTGCTTTGTTAAGGATTTGTTTACGCAAACGGATAGACTCAGGCGTTACTTCCATGTACTCATCGTCGTTCAAGAACTCAAGAGACTCTTCAAGTGTCAAGATACGAGGTGTCTTGATAACAGCTGTTTGGTCCTTAGTAGCTGAACGAACGTTGGTCATTTGTTTCGCCTTAGTGATGTTAACTGTCAAGTCATTTTCACGAGAGTTTTCACCGATGATCATTCCTTCGTAAACTTCAGTACCTGGGTTGACAAAAATCGTACCACGTTCTTCGATAGACATGATAGAGTATGTTGTAGCCTTACCAGCGTCGATAGAAACAAGGGCACCACGGTGACGACCACCAATTTCACCTGGAATCAATGGCAAGTATTGGTCAAAGGTATGGTTCATGATACCGTAACCACGAGTCATTGACAAGAACTCAGTTGAGTATCCAATCAAACCACGCGCTGGAACAAGGAAAACCAAACGAGTTTGACCATTACCAGTTGAAATCATATCCAACATTTCACCCTTACGTTCAGAAAGGCTTTGGATAACAGACCCTTGGTATTCTTCTGGAGTATCGATTTGAACACGTTCAAATGGCTCACATTTAACACCGTCGATTTCTTTTACGATAACTTCTGGACGAGATACTTGAAGTTCATATCCCTCACGACGCATTGTTTCGATAAGGATTGACAAGTGCAATTCTCCACGTCCTGAAACAGTCCATTTGTCTGGTGAATCAGTTGGGTCAACACGAAGGGAAACGTCTGTTTGCAATTCTGCCTGCAAGCGTTCTTCCACCTTACGAGAAGTCACCCATTTACCTTCTTTACCAGCAAATGGTGAGTTGTTGACCAAGAAAGTCATTTGAAGAGTTGGCTCATCGATGTGTAGGATTGGAAGAGCTTCAACTGCGTCTGTCGGAGTGATAGTTTCACCGACAAAGATGTCTTCCATACCTGAAACGGCAATCAAGTCACCTGCTTTAGCTTCTTGGATTTCACGACGTTCCAAACCAAAGAAACCGAAGAGTTTTGTAACACGGAAGTTCTTCGTTGTACCATCTAGTTTAGAAAGGGTAACTTGGTCCCCAACCTTAACAGTACCACGGAAGACACGACCGATACCGATACGTCCAACGAAGTCATTGTAGTCCAAAAGTGAGACTTGGAACTGCAAAGGCTCATCTGAGTTATCTACTGGAGCTGGGATGTGGTCAATAATCGTGTCAAAGATTGGTGCCATCGTAGCTTCTTGATCAGCTGGATCATCTGACAATGAAGAAGTTCCGTTGATAGCTGAAGCATACACCACTGGGAAATCAAGCTGGTCGTCATCTGCACCAAGCTCGATGAAAAGTTCCAAGACTTCATCCACTACTTCTGCTGGACGAGCTGATGGTTTATCGATTTTGTTGACAACCACGATTGGGACAAGGTCTTGTTCCAAAGCTTTTTTCAATACGAAACGAGTTTGTGGCATTGTTCCTTCGTAGGCATCTACGACCAAGACAACACCGTCAACCATTTTCATGATACGCTCAACTTCTCCACCGAAGTCCGCGTGTCCTGGTGTGTCCATGATGTTGATACGAGTTCCGTTGTAGGCAACGGCTGTATTTTTAGCAAGGATGGTAATTCCACGCTCTTTTTCGATATCGTTTGAGTCCATAGCACGCTCAGCCAATTCAGTACGTGCATCAAGCGTTTCTGATTGTTTCAATAATTCGTCAACGAGGGTTGTTTTACCGTGGTCAACGTGGGCGATAATCGCAATGTTACGGATATCTTCTCTTAATTTTGTCATGATTTCCTCTATAATATTCAAAATTTATTTTCTAACTGAACGATTATACCATAATTTCAAGTAAATAACATAATTCAAGCAAGTGTAAATGTTTTCACTATGCTTTTCTTTTCACGTCAAGCCTTTTCAAAGCATACAACTTATGATAAGATAGGCACAGTATGCGTTTAGATAATTTATTAGCCCAAGAAAAAATCAGCCGAAAGGCCATGAAACAAGCCTTACTCAAAGGGAACATTCTAGTCGATGGTCACCCAGCCCGCTCCCTAGCTCAGAATATCGATACAGGACTACAAGAACTCCTTTTTCAGGACCGAATAATTCAAGGCTATGAGCACACCTATCTGATGCTTCATAAGCCTGCTGGTTTCGTTACAGCCAACAAGGACAAGGAACTCCAAACCATCATGGACCTCCTTCCGCCTGACATCCAATCTGACAAACTCTATGCCGTCGGTCGACTGGACCGAGATACGACTGGTCTCCTCCTCGTGACCGATAACGGTCCCTTGGGCTTTCAACTCCTCCATCCCCAATATCATGTCGATAAAACTTATCAGGTTGAGGTTAATGGACTTCTGACACCTGACCATATCCAAGCCTTTCAAAAGGGAATTGTCTTTTTAGATGGCACTATCTGTAAACCTGCAAGATTAGAGATTCTATCTGCAAGTCCTTCCCTCAGTCAAGCCTCTATCACCATTTCAGAAGGAAAATTTCATCAAGTCAAGAAAATGTTCCTCTCGGTTGGTGTCAAAGTGACCTCACTCAAACGCACCCATTTTGGGCCTTGGAGCTTGGATGAAAATCTTCAAGCAGGAGACTATCGTCCCCTAAACTCAGAAGAGTTGGCAAGTATTCGTGACTTTCTCAGAAAAAGTGGTTAAAAAATGAGCTCGGAAATATCCAAGCTCGTTTTCTTATTTCTCAACTTTGACTTTCCCTTTCCAAGAATCCAAGCCATAAGAAAGGATATAAATCTCAGAAAAGCCTTGTTTTTTCAAGTAAAGAGCTGCATTTGTAACTCGTTGCGCACGTTGGTTTTCGTAGAGAAGGACAGGTTTATCCTTACGAAGGGCTGCAAGACTCGTCTTCAACTGACTTGAAGGAATATTGCGGGCACCAAGGATATGTTTTCTGTGGAATTCAGCTGGGTCTCGCAAATCAATCAATTGACCCGTACGAATCAAGGCTTCAAATTCCTCATTGTCTACGATTTTAGCCGCACGGCGAATACGAAGATAGTTAAAGCCCATCCATGCCAACATTGCTAGTATAAGTGCCCACAAAATCCAAGTAACCATTAGTTCATTTCTCCATTTTTCTCAATATAATCCAATTCTACCTTGTGCTCTCTGCGAAGAACCGCTTCCGCTTCCAGATAATCCAGTTTGTCCATCAGCCCTGCATCGTAAATCCGAGAGAGCTCCAACTTCATCAGTTCAATATCATATAAGCGTTTTCCCATATAAACAATAATACCAAATCGTTTGAGGAATTGCTGCACATCATAGAATGTTTTCATAAGACTTATTCTAGCAAAATTTTGTGTTTTTTTCAAGAAGAGACTCACACAATGCTCCTGATTTTCCTATCTTCTTTGGCGATTCTGACGCAAGTGTGGTACAATAAAAACATGAGAATTCAACAATTACACTATATTATCAAAATCGTCGAAACTGGCTCCATGAATGAGGCAGCCAAGCAACTCTTTATCACTCAACCTAGTCTTTCCAATGCTGTGAGAGATTTAGAAAATGAAATGGGGATTGAGATCTTTATCCGCAATCCTAAGGGTATCACCTTGACCCGTGATGGGATGGAGTTTCTCTCTTATGCCCGTCAGGTTGTCGAGCAGACCCAACTTCTGGAAGAACGCTATAAAAATCCTGTCGCCCACCGTGAACTCTTTAGCGTTTCATCTCAACACTATGCCTTTGTGGTCAATGCCTTTGTATCGCTACTCAAGAAAAGCGATATGGAGAAATACGAGCTCTTCCTTCGTGAAACTCGTACTTGGGAAATTATCGACGACGTCAAGAACTTCCGTAGTGAGGTCGGTGTTCTAT
Organism: Streptococcus sp. 5004; assembly: GCF_013276755.1. Taxonomy (GTDB): domain Bacteria; phylum Bacillota; class Bacilli; order Lactobacillales; family Streptococcaceae; genus Streptococcus. Next base: position 53,310 of record NZ_VMLP01000026.1, read on the forward strand.
TTTTAAACAGCTACAACCGTGATGTTTTAACTAAGATGCTGGATGACAATCACCTACTGGCTCACCATCTCTTCACAGCGCAGCCCCATATCTTTGTCAGCAAGACCAACCCTCTGGCAAAGAAAGACAAGGTGAAACTGTCTGATTTGGAAAACTTCCCTTATCTGAGTTATGACCAAGGAACGCACAACTCCTTCTACTTTTCAGAAGAAATCCTTTCCCAAGAGCACCACAAGAAATCCATCGTGGTTAGTGACCGTGCTACCCTCTTTAATCTCTTGATTGGTTTGGATGGTTATACTATTGCGACGGGGATTTTGAACAGCAACCTCAACGGAGACAATATCGTTTCTATCCCACTGGATATTGATGACCCAATTGAGCTGGTCTATATCCAGCATGAAAAAACCAGCCTATCTAAGATGGGCGAACGCTTTATCGACTATCTCCTAGAAGAAGTCCAGTTTGATAGTTGAGAAATGATAAGAACCAATATGTAGGCTAGCAACAACCTGCACATTGGTTCTTTTTACTTATAATTAAAAGTTTCCCCTGCCAACTTATCAGCTAGCTTGGGGAAGAGAGTATAAAACTTATGGGCTAGGTTCAACAAAACAGGAAGATTGAGTTCTCGTTTGTTTTTCCCTATAATCTTGACAATCTTTTTAGCAACTGCATCTGGTTTCAACAGGAAGCAATCAACCGACTTAAGATAAGTCCCATCTGGGTCGGCTTGGTCAAAAAATCCTGTACGGATTGGTCCTGGATTGACTGTCGTCACATAGACTCCATAGGGTATGAGTTCGAGGCGTAAGGCATTTGAAAAACCAATAGCCGCAAACTTGGTTGCTGAGTAGAGACTAGACTTGCCAGTAGCGATTAAACCTGCCATGCTGACGATATTGATGATATGACCTTTTCGGCTTTCCTTCATACGAGCTGCAAGGCGACGAGACAGATTCATCAGGGCAAAGGTATTAACCTCGAACATCTGGTGAATATCTTGGTCAGAAATCTGGTCAAATTCCTCAAAAATCCCGTAACCAGCGTTGTTTATTAAAACATCAATCTTGCCATAGCGGTGATAGAGGTCTGCTACCAGAGTTTCTAAGGCTGAATCATCGGTAATATCGATTTCAATCAATTCTGCATGGGGATGGTTTCCGTAGAGTTGGGCTAATTTTTCCTTATTTCGACCAAGCAAGATGAGTTGGTCGTTTTGCAAGAATTTGACCATTTCTTGAGCTAAGCCACCGCTAGCTCCGGTAATGAGAATAGTAAGCATACTTATCCTTTCTCAATCTTTTAGATTTCCACTTCTTCTAAGTCTTTGACCACATGGACATTTTCAAAAACACTAGCAGCGTCTTTTTTGAGTTTGCTGATATCTTTTGAGAGGAAGCGAGCACTGATATGATTGAGCAAGAGGCGTTTAGCACCTGCTTCTACTGCTACTTGTGCAGCTTGCATATTAGTTGAGTGGCCATGGTTACGAGCAATTTTTTCATCGCCCTTGCCATAAGTGGATTCATGAACCAGGACATCGGCATTGATAGCTAGACGTACACTGGCATTGGTTTTTCGGGTGTCACCCAGAATGGTAATAATCTTACCCGGACGAGGAGCTGAGATATAGTCTACTGCCTTGATTTCAGTCCCATCTTCGAGAACAACGTCCTGACCATTCTTGATTTTTCCAAAAAGTGGGCCAAATGGGACACCAGCAGCCTTGAGTTTTTCAGCATCCAGCGTTCCTTCCAAGTCCTTTTGAATGACACGATAGCCAACACAGAAAATAGTATGATCCAATTCTTCCGCGTACACAGTGAATTTATCGGTCTCAAAGATTTTTCCTAAAGAATCTTGGGCAAACTCATGAAAATGAATACGGTAAGGCAGGCGCGAACCTGACACACGTAGACTAGTCAATACAAAAGATTTGATGCCTTGAGGTCCATAGATTTCCAAATCTGTCTGCTCTTCATTGGCCTGAAAGGCTCGACTAGAAAGGAAACCTGGTAAGCCAAAAATGTGGTCTCCATGCAGATGAGTGATAAAAATTTTGCTGACCTTACGTGGTCTAATTGTGGTTTCCAGGATGCGATTTTGCGTACCTTCTCCACAGTCAAAGAGCCAGACTTCGTTAATCTCATCCAAGAGTTTCAGGGCGAGACTTGAAACGTTGCGGGCTTTAGAGGGCTGACCAGCCCCCGTTCCTAAAAATTGAATATCCATTCGATACTTTCTAATTAATCAATATATAACATGGCTGTGCGGTTTTCCGATCGGAAATAGCGCTTGCCAGAAAAAGCAGTAGCTTCTTGTAATAACTCCTCTTGGCTGTAACCTTTAAGACGCTTGCGACCATCAGCCAAACTTTCCAAATCAGTCAAAGCTGTTAAACTCTCCATGCTAACAACTTCCTCGTCCCCGACAGCCTTCATATAAATCTTACCAGACTCTTCAAAGACTAGTTGATGGGGGAAAATTTGCGCAATTTCAAAGAGCAAGTCATCCGAGATCTTCTCCTTATTTTCAGAGAAAATTCGACCAAGACCCTCACTCTCATAACAAAAACCAAAGGATTTACCAGATAGATTAAGCCGAATAAAAGGCTTATTTTCTAGGGTGAAACTTGGCTCAGTATTGTAAAGATTCAGTTCCTGACTGACTTCTGCAAAATAATCCGTCGCAGCCTCAGGACTCTTTTTCTGATAGAGTTCTGCAAAGTAAGCATTGACTACGCTGGGCGGAGGTGTAATAATGGCCAACTGCTCTTGATCTGTCTTTCCAGCTAGAAGTTGATCCAGATAGACCTTATCCAGACTTGTATAACCTCCATACTTTAAAGCCAAAGTTTTAATATCAGTCATAAAATTCCTCGAACCTCCATTTATTTTTCTCGGAAATGTAGCCTGTAATCACTTCGCCGTCTTCCTGATAATCACGTTCTTCCAGAATTGCAACACTTTCTAAATCATGAATCTTGTAGGACTTTGAAAAAGGCACTCGCAGTGTAAAAGATTCAAAAATATCCTTGATTTTCTCTAAAAACAAAGCCTGCAAATTCTCACGACTATCCTCAGACTTGGCAGAAATGAGGGCATAAGGCGTTTGGGTAGGCGTGAAATCCTCCACCAAATCCGCTTTATTATAAAGTGTCAGGCGAGGAATATCCTCCATGTCCAAGTCTTTCATGATGGAAAGGACCGTTTTTTCATGCTCCTCGTGGTAAGGATTGCTGGCATCGATAACATGAACCAGAAGATCTACATGCTTGCTTTCCTCCAAGGTTGACTTGAAACTGGATACCAACTCTGTCGGCAAATCTTGGATAAAGCCCACGGTATCTGTCAAAGTTACTTGGAGATTGCCCCCCAGATGAATACTCTTAGTCGTCGCATCCAGAGTCGCAAAGAGCTCATCAGCCTCATACTGGGTCTTGCTGGTCAAGGTGTTCATTATAGTTGACTTCCCAGCATTGGTGTAACCAATCAAACCAATCTTAAAAGTGCTCGACTCCAGACGTTTTTCTCTGACAGTCGCCCGATTTTTCTCAACCACCTTGAGCTGGCGCTCGATATCCGTGATTTGATTGCGAACGCTACGACGGTTCAGCTCCAGCTGACTTTCACCAGGTCCACGGGAACCAATTCCCCCTGCCTGACGGCTGAGCATAATCCCCTGACCAACCAAACGAGGCAAGAGGTATTTGAGTTGGGCTAGGTGGACTTGGAGCTTGCCTTCATGGCTTCGAGCCCGCATGGCAAAGATATCCAAAATCAACTGCATACGGTCAATAACCTTAACACCCAGAACTTCTTCTAAATTGACATTTTGCCGTGGAGTCAGACGGTTGTTGACGATGACAGTGGTGATTTCTTCTGCATCCACCATGAGGGCTATTTCTTCCAACTTACCAGAGCCGACGAAGGTCTTGGAATCATATTTTTCACGTTTTTGTCTGTAGCTATCTACAACGACTGCACCAGCTGTCTTGGCTAGACTGGCCAATTCTTCCATAGAGAGGTCAAAATTGTCCATGCCCTGCAATTCCACACCAATGAGCAGGACTCGCTCCTCTTTTTTTTCCGTATCAATCATCTAAAAACTCCTCTATCTGGTTTAAAATGCGGTCTTGCACACCAGCTTCTCCAATCTGATAAAAGGTGACCTGCATGCGATTACGGAACCAGGTCAACTGACGCTTGGCAAAACGACGGGTAGCCTGTTTGAGACTCTCACTAGCTTCCTCCAAAGTTTGCTCCCCACGGAAATATGGAAAAAGTTCCTTATAGCCAATTCCTTTAGCAGCCTGCACATCTGGATAATGGTCAAAAAGCCACTTGGCCTCATCCAAAAGCCCAGCCTCAAACATCAAATCCACGCGGCGATTGATACGTTCATATAATTGACTGCGTTCATCATCCAAGCAGATAATCAGCGGTTCATATAGACTCTCTTGATTTTCCAAATCCTGACCAAAATGGGCAATTTCCAAGGCACGCATAGCACGACGACGATTAAACTGGGGAATCTCAAGGCCAGCTTGCTCCACCAGATGAGCCAGTTCCTCATCTGTATAAGGCTCCAAACTAGCTCGATAAGCTAAAATCTCCTCATGGGGAGTCTCCCCACCCAGGTGATAACCTTCTAGCAAGCTCTGGATATAAAGTCCAGTCCCACCAGCAATAATGGCTAGCTTACCCCGATTTTGAATATCTTCAATGGCTGTCTTAGCTTCTGAAACAAAATCAAAAGCCGAGTAAGACTCGGTTACCTCTCTAACATCGATTAAATGATGGGGAATAGCCGCCTGCTCTTCTAGACTAGCTTTAGCCGTCCCAATATCTAGACCTCGGTAAACCTGCTGACTATCACCGCTAACCACTTCACCATTAAAACGCTTTGCAATTTCAATGGCTAGAGCTGTCTTTCCAACTGCAGTCGGTCCAACAATCACAATTATTTTTGTTTTCATCTTTTTTCCTTGAAAAATTCCCATTTTTTCGTTACTATTATTATAACACAAAAAGGTCAGTCAGAAAAATGTGACCTCTTGAGGAGGCTGGCTGATTAAGAAAATAAAGGAGGAAGACTCATGGCTAAAGGATTCGCTAAAGGTCTTGTAACAGGTGTCGCAGGAACTGTCGCTGCAGTCGCAGGTGCAGTATACGCATTTAAAAAGAAAGTAATCGAACCAGAAGAGCAAAAAGCAGCTTTCATCGAAGAAAACCGAAAAAAAGCAGCTCGTCGCCGCGTATCACGTTAAGAAACAAAAGAAGTTGGGATTTATTTTCTCAACTTCTTTTTTCTATTCTTTTGTACTCTTTGAAAATCTCTTCAAACCACGTCAACGTCGCCTTGCCGTAGGTATGGTTACTGACTTCGTCAGTTCTATCCACAACCTCAAAACAGTGTTTTGAGCTGACTTCGTCAGTTCTATCTACAACCTCAAAGCAGTGCTTTGAGCAACCTGCGGCTAGCTTCCTAGTTTGCTCTTTGATTTTCATTGAGTATTAAAAACCCGATGTTTCCATCAGGCTTCTTTTTTATCCATGTACACGTTTCATATAGTCTTGATAACTTTC